>CAYVPD010000058.1:0-7716 GCA_964453545.1 uncultured Gemmatimonadaceae bacterium | reverse complement strand
CGGCAGTGCACTTCAGGCGAGACTCGAGACCGAAACCGCACGAGTACTGGCCCGGCAGCCGAGGTCTCCCCGCACATAGCGTCAGGTTTCGAGGCCGAACTGCTTGATCTTGCGGTACAGGGTGCGCTCCCCGATGCCCAACAGTTCTGCCGCCCGTCTGCGATTGCCGTCGACGCTGTCCAACGCAAGACGGATCGCTTCGCGCTCCATGTCGTCGATCGTCATGCCGGGGCGGTAGACGACAACCCCGCTCTCTCGGCTGTCGTCACGATCGTATTCCACGACCTCGGCGTCGACAAACTCTTCGAGGTCATCACGTGTTGGCGAGACCGCAGATGACGCCGGTGCTGGGAGCTCAGCGCGGGGGCGCCATCCGACTTCACGGCGACGAGACTCGCCCTCGCCCAGCTCAGGTGCCTGCCGGCGGTAGACTTCGAATTCCTTGCGTAGGTCATCGATGTCCACGCGCAGGTCGACCAGCGTGCGAAAGACGAACTCGAGCTGAGGCCGCAGGCTGTCGTCGCCCCCCGATCCCGCACCGGCCCGCGGAATGGGAGCGGGCAGAAGCTCATGGCCGCGCTCAGCACCGATCGAGTCGGGAATGTCTTGTGGGCGAATCCTGCGGCCCGAAGCCAGCACGACCATGCTCTCGATAAGGTTGCGCAGCTCGCGCACGTTGCCGGGCCAGCTGTGCCGCATGAGCACGTGCATGGCGTCATCGTCGAGACCTGCAAAATCGCGCCCCAAGCGGTCGGCAATCTCACGACTGAACCGGCGTACCAGAAGCGGAATATCTGCGGGGCGCTCTCGCAGGGAGGGCAGCTCGATGTGCAGAACGTTCAGGCGGTAGTACAGATCTTTGCGGAATTCCCGCAGCGTGACGAGTTGCCTGAGTTCCTGGTTGGTCGCAGCGACAATGCGCACATCGACCGAGATCGGTCGCTCACCACCGACGCGCAAGAACTCCCGCTGCTCCAGCACACGCAGCAGCTTGGTCTGCGTCGAAAGCGGCATTTCGCCGATTTCGTCGAGAAAAATCGTGCCCCCGTCGGCCAACTCGAACAGCCCTCGGCGGGCATCGATCGCTCCGGTAAAGGCGCCGGCCTCGTGCCCGAACAGCTCGCTCTCGAGCAGGGTGTCGGGCAGGGCAGCCACATTGACGGCGATGAACGGCTTGTGACGCCGTGGAGAGAGCTGGTGAATGCCCCGAGCCACGAGCTCCTTGCCGGTCCCCGACTCTCCCGTGACGAGCACGGTCGAAGCCACAGGTGCGAACTGCACCACGCGCTCGAGCACCTCTCGCATCGCGTCGGTCTCGCCCACGATGCCGGTGATGTCTTGCAGATGGCGTCGATCCAGCAGCCGACGACAGACCAGAACGACCTCATCGGGCGACGCATGCTGGGAAAAAACCTCGGCCAGTTCGCCAAAGCCGTCCGGGCCGAATCCGACGACGGGCACCTCGAGTGTCAGAGCTTCGCGTAGCAGGTGCAGACCCGTCTCACCTGGCCCAGGAAGCGTAAGCACCACGAGCAAAATATCATCGCGCCCGCGCAGGTCTTCGTCGGGGGTGACGAGCTCGACCTTGAAGGCTGCATCACGAAATGCCGCACGCAGTTGCCCTGCACGCTGCAAGTCATGGGTGCTGATGACGACGCGCCCAGCGTGCTGCACGCTCATTGAGCCCCCTCGGTGTCAGGCGGCGAGGCGGCCTCAGGAGGGCGGTGGTCAGGGTGCTCTCCCTGCGCCAGAGCCGTGAGGTGCGGGAGCATGTCGCCCAAGACGGCCAGTCCATCACGCACACCGCCGGGGCTTCCGGGCAGGTTTACGATCACGACGTGACCGCGAACACCAACCAATCCCCGTGATGTCGAGGCCCAACGTGTGTTTGCCTCTCCCGCCCGACGGAGCCGCTCGGCAACGCCGGGCGCCTCGCGATCCAGAACCGGGCGCGTCGCCTCTGGCGTGACGTCACGGGGGGCGAAGCCTGTACCGCCTGTCGTGACGATCGCCGAGACCTCACCGCTGTCGGCCCAGTCAAGCAGGGTGCGAGTGATCGTCAGCGCATCGTCAGGCACCAGCGCTCGCCTCGCGAGTGCATGGCCCTGCTCGCGCAGCCAGACCTCGATCAGAGGGCCACTGCGATCTTCGCGGCGTCCCTCGAAACCGGCATCGCTGATCGTCAACACGCCGACCTGCATCTGCTCGTCTCTCCTCGACGCACTCAGCGCCGAATCGAGCCCTCGGTGTAGAAGGGGGGGCGCGCGACCTGCGCCGCGACCGCCGACCCGCGAATCTCAACAGCGATTTCGGTGCCGGGGGCGGCAAACTCGGCCTCGACGTAGCCCATGGCGATACCCACCCCGAGCGAAGGGCTCACGATGCCGCTCGTCACAACACCGATCGGGCGGCCATCAGCGACGAGGGGATAGCCGGCTCGCGGGAATCCACGTTCCGTCAGCTTCAGGCCAACCAGCCGTCGCTCAATCCCCCGCTCTTTCTGCGCCAACAAAGCCTCGCGACCGGTAAACTCGCCCTTGTCGAGCTTGGTGATCCAACCGAGACCCGCCTCGAGCGGGGTGTGCTCAGCGTCGAGATCATTGCCGTACAGGGCATAGCCCATCTCGAGCCGCAGCGAGTCACGCGCGCCGAGTCCCGCAGCGATCAGCCCATGCTCGGCGCCCACCTCGAGCAGACGCCGCCAGATGCTGGGCGCCTGATCGGCGGCCAGGTAGAGCTCAAATCCGTCTTCGCCCGTATAGCCCGTGGCGCTGATGACGGCCGGCGTGCCTTCGACCTCACCCTCGGTGAAGCGGTAGTAGCCCACCCCATCAAGGTCGACACTGACCAATGGCCGCAGAATGTCGCGGGCGCGCGGCCCCTGAAGGGCCAGCAGGGCGAACTCGTCGGAACGGTCGGTCAGTTGCACATCGAGTCCCTCGGCTTGCGCTACGACCCACGCCCAATCCTTCGAGCGATTCGAGGCATTGACGACGAGCATGTAATGATCGGCGAAGCGATAGACGATCAGGTCATCGATGATGCCGCCCTGTTCGTCAACCATCGCCGAGTACTGGGCCTGGCCGATGTCGAGCTTCGAGGCGTCGTTGGTGCTGATGCGCTGCACGAGCGCGAGGGCATCGGGACCGCGCACGTCGAATTCGCCCATGTGGCTGACGTCAAACAGACCTGCTGCCTCGCGCACGGCGCGATGCTCGGCCGTGATGCCGGTCGGGTACTGCACGGGCATGGCATAGCCGGCAAAGGGCACGATCTTGCCGCCCAGCGCGACATGCTCGTCGTGGAGCGGCGTGTGCTTCAGGTCAGAGGAGCTCATGGCAGGGATCGCAGAAGGAAAAATGGTGGTGCGCGGAGAGGCACGTCAGCGAGGGAGCAGCATCTCGAGCAAAAGGGCCTTTTGCGCATGCAGACGGTTCTCGGCCTCGTCGAACACACGCGACTGGGGGCCGTCAATCACATCGGCGCTCACTTCTTCGCCCCGGTGTGCCGGCAGACAGTGCAGGAAAATCGCGTCATCTTGCGCACGGGCCATGAGATCAGCATCAACGCAGAATCCGGCAAAGGCGGCCGCGCGCTGATCGGCTTCAGACTCCTGGCCCATCGACGCCCAGACATCGGTCGTGACGACACGAACCTCCTGCACGGCCTCCGCAGGATCACGGGTCAGAACCACACGGGTGCGGGCTTGGGCCCAGGCCAGAATCTCGGGGTCGGGGTCGTAGCCCTCGGGACACGCCAGTCGAAGCTCGAAACCAAGAATCGCCGCAGCATTCAGCCACGAATTGGCCATGTTGTTGCCGTCACCGATCCACGCCACCGGGCAGCCCGAGACATCGGGACCAAAGGCCTCGGAGATCGTCAGCAGATCGGCGAGCAGCTGGCACGGATGCAAGCGGTCGGTGAGCCCGTTGATGACCGGAACCGTGGAGAATCTGGCCAGCTCTTCGACCTCGCTGTGCGCAAACGTGCGAATCATGATGCCGTCGACGTAACCGCTGAGCACGCGAGCGGTGTCAGGCACCGGCTCGCCCCGCCCGATCTGGCTGGTGAGGTCAGAGAGAAAGACGGCGTGCCCACCCAGCTGGGCCATGCCGACCTCAAACGAGACCCGGGTGCGAGTCGAACTCTTGCGAAAGATCATGGCCAGGGTACGCCCGGCGAGCAGCGGACCGCCCTCGATCCCGGCCTTCAGGTCCCGCGCGCGGGCGAGCAGTGCCAGAATCTCGTCACGCTCAAGATCACGCAGCGACAAAAAATCGCGCTTGTCGGAATGACGCATCGGCGTGCCCATCAGAGAATGTAGCGACGAAGATCTTCGTCTTCGGCGACCGATTGCAGGTTTCGCTTCACGAAGTCGCGGTCCACGACAATGCGCTCCTTGCCCTCTTCGGGCAGATCAAAGAGCACCTGCTCGAGCAGGGTTGTCATGACCGTCTGCAGCCGACGAGCCCCAATGTTTTCCATGGTGGAATTGAGCTCAGCGGCCACACGGGCGATCTCGGCGACGCCATCGTCCGTGAACTCGAGTTCGCCCCCCTCGGTCTCGACCAAGGCCCGGTACTGGTTCAGCAGGGCGTTGCGAGGCTCGGTAAGAATGCGCACGAAGTCGGCCTCGCCGAGGTTGCGCAGTTCGACGCGAATGGGAAAGCGCCCCTGCAACTCGGGGATCAGGTCGCTGGGCTTGGAGACGTGAAATGCGCCCGCAGCCACGAAGAGAATGTGGTCGGTGCGAACCAGCCCGTATTTGGTCTGGACCGTCGAGCCCTCCACGATCGGCAGCAGGTCGCGTTGCACACCCTCCCGGCTGACATCGGGCCCCATGCCAGCGCGGTCACCGGCGACCTTGTCGATCTCGTCGAGAAAGACGATACCCATGTCTTCGGTACGGTTCAGCGCTTCGTCGACCACCTGATCCATGTCGACCAGGCGGTCGAGCTCATCTTGAAAAAGAATGCGCCGGGCTTCGGCTACCGTGACCTGCCGCCGCTTTTTGCGCGTCGGCATCATGTCTTGGAGCATTTCGGTGAAGTTGTGATCCATGCCTTCACCACCCATCGGGATCATCATGCCCTCAAGGTTGGCCTGATGCGTGACCTCGATTTCGACCTCGCGCTCCTCAAGCTTCCCGTCTCGCAGCAGCGCACGCAGCTTCTCGCGGGTGCGTGAGCGGCGCTCGCTGAGCTGGTCGTCAGCCGTGGCAGATGAAGCCGGCTCGTTGTCGCGGGCTTCGACGCCCTCGGGCCCGGCCACGAAGAGACTTGGACCGGTCGGCTCTTGCGATGCAGCTTCAGCAGCTGACGAAGCCGACTCGGCACTCGCAGACGCTTTGGATCCTGACTCCGGAAACAGCAGATCGAGCAGACGGTCTTCAACACGCGACTCGGCGACTTCAGCCACCTCGTCTTCGCGCTCAGCCCGAACCGTGTTGATCGCCACATCGACCAAGTCGCGCACGATGCTCTCGACGTCGCGCCCGACGTAGCCGACCTCGGTGAACTTGCTGGCCTCGACCTTGATGAAAGGCGCACCGGCCAGACGCGCCAAACGCCGAGCGATCTCGGTCTTTCCGACACCGGTGGGCCCGATCAAAATCAGGTTGCTCGGGGTGATCTCGTCACGCAGATCTTCATGAACCCGCTGGCGACGCCAACGGTTGCGCAGTGCAATCGCCACGGCCTTTTTCGCATCGTCTTGCCCGACGATATAGTTGTCGAGCTCGGCCACGATCTGCCGCGGAGAGAGCCAGTCATCGCCCTCTTCGCGCACCTCTTTGGACTCTTCGCTCATGCCTGCGACTCACCCTCGCTGACCTCAGTACCTCGAGCGGGACCCTGTCCCGCCGACGCACCTTCCAGCTCGATGACATTGATGTCGTGATTGGTGTAGATGCAGATATCAGCCGCGATCTGCAGGGATTCACGCACAATCTCGGCCGCCGTCAGCGACGAATGCGTCGACAGGGCCCGGGCGGCAGAAAGCGCGAAGGTGCCGCCGGATCCGATCGCCAGAATGTCGTCGTCGGGTTCGATCACATTGCCGTCGCCCGAGATCAAAAAGAGATGCTCGTTGTCGGCGACGACCAGTAGAGCTTCGAGGCGTCGCAGGTAGCGATCGGTGCGCCAATCCTTGGCCATCTCGACGACGGCCTTCGTCAGGTTGGCCGGAAAGCGCTCCAGCTTCTCTTCGAGCTTCTCGAAGAGCGCAAAGGCGTCGGCTACGGCGCCGGCAAAGCCCGCGAGAATCTTGCCATCTTTGAGCGCCCGAACCTTGCGCGCCTTGGTCTTCATGACGGTGTCACCCATGGTGACCTGTCCGTCGCCACCCATGGCGACACGCCCATCTCGGCGCACGACCACGACGGTGGTGGCATGAATATCAGGAGTCTTCACAGCTGTCTTGCTTGGAGTGGGATCTCGTTGAAGGCTGCCCGACTTGGGCAGTTGCGCAGGTCGGCGCACGGAAGTGCAAGACCGAAACCATCGACGTCGGGAGAACGGTCTGCGCAGGAGATCGAGGAACCCCAAAACTAATAGCCTGCCGTCTTGGCAGGAATGGTTGCTCAGGATCGAGGGTGGGCGTCTCGGTAGACCTGCTTAAGGCGTTCCTTCGAGGTGTGGGTGTAGATCTGAGTAGTGCTCAGCGACGCATGACCCAGCAATTCCTTGACGGCCATGAGGTCGGCGCCGGCATCGACCAAGTGTGTCGCGAAGCTGTGGCGCAGCGAATGGGTGCTGAGATCGTCGCCCCGGCCTGCAGCCTTGAGCATGCGCTGAACCGACAGCTGAATCGCCCGCCGCGACAAGCGACGACCCGCTGGACTGATCAGAAGAGCCGCACGGTCATCGCTGGAGCCCGAGCCTGCGGCTGCGGCCGCGCCTGCCTGATTCAGAGCCTGCTGGCGCCGAGGCTCGTAGCGACGAATGGCCGTAATGCTGGCTCCGGTTAACGGCACGATGCGCTCCTTGCGCCCCTTGCCTCGCACGCGAACCTGCTCCGAGACCAGATCGAGCTGAGCCAGGTCGAGCGTGTGAAGTTCAGCCAGACGCAGGCCACTGCCGTAGAGCAGTTCGAGAATCACGAGATCGCGCGTGCCCGTCAGCGTGTTTTCAGCCGCGCGCAGCTCGGCTGACGCGAAGAGAGCCTCGACATCACCCCGGCTGAGGTGGCCGGGGAGGCGCTTTTCTGCCCGTGGGGCCCGCACGGAGCGCGCTGGATTGCTCTCCACATGGTCTTCGAGGTGCAGAAACCTCAGAAAGCTGCGCACCGCCGAGAGTTTGCGGGCGGCCGTGCGGCGCGAGCGCCCTCGCCGGGACAACCAGCCCAGAAAGGCTCGGAGCGTGAGCCTGTCGACCTCGGCCCACTGCCAGGCATCATTGCCGAGATAGCCGTCGCAGAACTCGACGAAATCCGAAAGATCGCGGCGGTATGCCGTGACCGTATTGGCCGACAGCTGTCGGCCATCGGCGAGGTGCCGGAGATACTCGCCCACAAGGCGCGAGGACTCCGACTCAGAGTTCACACCAACGCTGCCGCAGGCTCGCCGACCCCCTCGAGCCATTGGTTGAAGTCGCGATGGGCACGATCGGCCAGAATCTCCCGCTTGGCGGCCTTGTCCCGCACGCGCTCGGTCAGAGGGTCGATCAGCCCCCAGTTGGAGTTCATGGGCTGAAAGTGCTTGGGGGCACTCTCATGGAG
>CAYVPD010000057.1:0-7928 GCA_964453545.1 uncultured Gemmatimonadaceae bacterium | reverse complement strand
CTCTCCATCTATGTAGCGACGGGCCTTTTCGCCGGCGCCGTGATCGTGCCCGCCTGAGGACTGCTGCCCGCCGAAGCCGTGCTCCGGCCGCTGCGGTAGCCGCGTCCGTTGATCACACGGCCCTGCTCACGAGTGCCTTGGCCCGATCCCGGCAAAATGACGACGCCGCCTCCCCAGCCACCTGCCCAACCGCCACCCCAGCCACCGCCCCAGCCCACACCGGGTACACCGAACGGGCTGAAGAAGGGGTCGTAGCCGAACCAGCCGCGCTGCCAGGGCGAATAGCCCCAGCCCCAGGGCGAGTACCCCCAGCCCCACGACGGACCCCAGCGATCCCAGGCATTGAAGCCCGGGCGCGCAGCCATGGCACCCTGCGATGCCGGGCGCTCATTCCAGATCGGGGTGGGCTGTCCACGCTCCACCGCCAAAGTGAACTGCTCCGGGTTGGACACTGCGATCATGACATCGAGCAGCGACGACGGAACCCCGGACTCCGAGAGCGCCATCAGGCTTGCGGCATCAAGCGCGAAGGGCTGGCCCGTCTCGGCAACCCACGCCTCGACGGCCTGAACGTCGATCATGTTCAGCGCATCGGTTACATCATCGATGTCGATAGGCTGCGCAGCAGCCCGCCGAGACACCTCCCACATCAGGTCAGAGACACCAACCGGCGCCCTTGATTCATCGAGTCGATAGTACTGAACCCACGCCATCGTCTCGTCTTGAATCGTGACGGCTCGCACATCGAGCAGCTCACCGGCCTCTGGAAGCGAAAGCACACCCGACTCGACCCGCCGTACGCCGCCCTCACAGGTGGCCTCGCTGCGCAGCAAGACACGCCGTCCATCGTCGGCCCACCGGGCAGATTCGATGACCGAACAACCGTCGCGCTCGGCTCGCTGCGGCTGGCTGAAGCTCAGCACCTCGCGAGCTGCATCGACACCCGACCCCGTGCGCTCGAGCACAAGCCGATTGCCATCATCTCCGATGCACAGCTCCGGACCCTGACCGTCGGCCGGGACCCAGCAGCCAAGAAATGCCAGACTGCGCGCGTCTTGTGCGGCACTGGTGGCCGGCGTGAGAAACGCCATGCCCAACGATGCTGCCACAACCGAAAGATTCAGAACGATCTGGTTCATTGGTGCCTCCCTCAGAATCGAAGCCCAAGGCCGACCGAGGCCCGGAATCCGGAAAGATCAATGGCGTCAAAATCAATAAAGTCCCGGCTCATGTCGCTGCTCGCCCATTGGTATCGTGCTTGAGTCGTCACGAACCAGCGGGCCGCCAGAGACATGTCGAAGCCGCCCGACAACCAGGCCGTCGGCGCTCCGCCACTCGATCGAAAGTAATCCTCAAAAATGTCGTACGTTTCGTAGTCCACAAACTCGCCGCGCTGTTCGAAATCGTACCACATGACCCCGCCTCCCGCACCCACCCATGGCACGATGCTCTGGGGAATCCAGGCCAGTTGCGAAATCGCACGCCCTCTGGGTGCCAGGTAGGCCTTCACGCCCGCACCCAAGGTCATGCGGGAGAAATCGGTGTCCTGCTCGATCGGCAGGTCATCAGCCCCCACCCAGTCGCGAAATTCGGCGCGTCCACTTGAGCCAGATCCATCGATGCCGATCACCACGTCGAGTCGCGGCGAGACGCGGACCCCGAGCTCAACACCCCCGGCAAGACCTGAAAAATCATTTCGGGTCAGGGTGAGCTCGTCTTGCACGAAGTTGAAGATCTCGCTGCCTGCGCGGGGAATCGCCCACCCTCCAAAGGCTGAAAACGTCACACGAGGCTCGGAAAACAAGAAACCGTCTCCCGCACCCTGAGCACGTACCTCACCGTTGGCAAGAAAGACGAGGCCAAGCAGGAGCGAAGTGCCGGCAACCCGCGGGAACCCCACAAGTGACTTCAGAGCCGTTCGACCCATCAGGCGGCTTGTGTTCATGATGTCACTCCATGCTCAAGAAACGTCGACCTCACAACTGCACCCCTCATGCGCAACGGCTGTGCCAACTGAAAAATGGCCTATTTATGCCACATTTGCGAGGCACAACGGCGACGCTGACCACAAAAAGGGAGGGCAGGCGTCCTCTTTCTTGGACGCCTGCCCCCCTTTTCTCACCTTCTCGTGATCCGTCCATCGCGATCACGCGCGTGTAACTGCGTCGGTCAGAGCTGCGTGATCAAGCGCTCAAGACGCTCCAGTTCGGCCTTGACCTCGGCCAGACGCGTTTTCAGCTGCTCATGCCGCATGATGGCATCTTGCCCCGGGCGCTGGTCCGCGCGGTTCAGCATCGACGACAGGTAGCGCAGCTGGTTCAACAGCATCGGCTTCGGATAGCTTCCCACCGGGTCGTCGCGCATCTCCTCGTTGAGCTCTTCAAATGAGCTCTTCGTGTCGCCTGAGCTGCGATCCAGCCCCTGCGAGATGCGCGCCGCGACCTCGTTGGCCTCGACCATGGTGGCGTTGATCTGCTTCACCAGATCGTACTGGGCCTGGAGGTCGTTCATGGTGACGCCATCGGCTGTGACCCGCGGGTCCATCAGCACCTCGACACCCTGAGTCAGACTCGAGCCACCAGCGGTCAGGCGCACCTGATATTCGCCCGGCAGCACCATGACGGAGCGATTGCCGACATCACTCTCCATCAGATCCCAGACAAAACGATTCATGCCGGGGTTGGTCGACAGCCTCGGCGCCCCCGAGCTGCGCGTGAAGGGAGCACGCATCTCCTGAGCCTGCTGCGTGCGCACTCCGTCACCGGCAGCCTCAAATTCACGCACAACACGGCCCCGAGCATCGAGCACCTCGAGCTTCACGTCGCCGCTGAAGCCATCAGGCAGCCAGTAGTCGATCATGACGCCCGTCGGACGGAACTGGGGTGCCACGGGCGAGGCGTCGCCACCACCGTAGCCACCGCCAGCACCGCGAACACGGAAGGCGTCGCGTGGCTCAAGCAGATTGACCTCACTGGTCGCCAGATTGATGCGGCCGTTGGCCGCATCAAAGAGCGTGTGCAGCGGCGTCAGGTCATCCATGACCCAGAAACTGCGCCCCATTGTGCTGACGTAGAGGTTGCCGTCGGCAATCTTGAGGTCGGTGATGGGGGTCGCCGGCAAATTCTGCTGGAACGAATGCCACGTAGCGCCATCATCGAGCGAGACGAACATGCCGAACTCGGTGCCGGCGTAGAGCAGGCCGTCACGGCTCGGATCGACACGAACCACACGCGTCGGGTGATCGGCCGGAATGCCGTTGGTGCCATCGGTCAGACGCGTCCACGTTGCACCGTAGTCGGTCGTCTTGAAGATGTACGGCTCGAAGTCACCCACAAGCAGACGGTAGATGGCGACGTAGACCGTAGCCGGGTCGCTCGGCGACGGATCGATGATGTTGACCCGACCCTCGGCCGGCATCGGGGGCGTGACGTCAGTCCATGTAGCGCCACCATCACGTGTCACGTGCAGCGGGCCGTCGTTGGCACCGGCCCAGATCACGCCCTCTTGCGCGGGTGATTCCTCGATGGCGTAGAGCACCGAGTAGTGCTCCTCACCCGTGGCGTCACGCGTGATGGGCATGCCCGAAACCATCTGCCGCTCCGGACGGAACGCCGTCAGGTCAGGCGAGATCGTCTCCCACGTGATGCCCTCGTCGGTCGTGCGGTGCACATACTGCGAGCCGTGGTACAGCACGTCAGGATTGTGCGGCGACACCTCGATCGGCACCACGCGCTGGAAGCGATACTCGAGCTCGGCCGGGTTGGTGCCGTAAATGTTGGCGGCGCCCACGTAGTACTGCTGCTCCTGACCCGTGATGCCGCTGTAGCGCCCAAACCGTCCCTTGCAGTTGCTGTAGACAATACGGGGGTCGCCGGGGCGCGGAACGGCCGGACCGGTCTCACATCCACCGGCCTCTTTCCAGTACCCCTCAGCACCGATCAGCGTCGACTGCGCGGTCCAGTCGCTGGGCACGGCGATGGTCGTGTTGTCCTGCTGGCCCGAGTACATCCACCGCGGGAATGCGTCGTCGAGGTCAACGGAGTACAGCTCAGCCGTCGGCTGGTTGTGCTGGGTCGACCACGTCTCACCCCCGTCGCGCGTCACGTTGGCTCCGCCATCGTTGGACTGCACAAACAGGTTGGAGTCTTCAGGGTTGATCCACATGTCATGGTTGTCGCCATGTGGCGTATTACGGCGCTGCCAGTTCTCACCGCCGTCGGTCGACTTCCAGAACTGCGTCGCATTGACGTAGACCACGTCGGCGTCGTTGGGGTCAGCATCGACGTTGGTGTAGTAGAACGGGCGGTCCATCAGCGGCTTGTGGTTGCTCACCAGCCGCCACGTGCGCCCTGCATCGTCAGACCGATACAGCCCTTCTTCAGGTTCGTTGGTCTCAACGAGTGCATAAACGCGATCGGGGTCGGCCGGCGTAACGGCAAAATCAACCTTGCCGATCAGCCCAGACGAAAGGCCAAGCGTGATGTACTCCCAGTTGTCACCGCCGTCTTCGGAGCGCCAGATGCCGTCTTCACGAGCCGATTCCTGCATGCCCGAAATGATCGACCAAGGCTTCCGCTCACCGCGCCACATGCCGGCGTAGATCACATTGGGGTTCGTCGGATGGAATTCGACGTCGATGCCGCCGACCGAGTCTGAGGTAAACAGCACCTGATCCCAGCTCTGACCACCGTCGCGCGTGCGGTAAATGCCCCGCTCGGGGTTCGTCGTGAACGGGTGCCCCAGGGCGGCAGCAAAGACGACATCAGGATTGTCGGGGTGAATCTCGAGCGCCCCGATCTGCCCCATCTTTTCGAGCCCGACACCGCGCCACGTCGCCCCGGCATCATCAGAGCGGAACATGCCGCGCCCGATGATCACATTACTGCGGATGCCGTCGGAGCCCGTGCCAACGTAGACGATGTTGGAGTTGGACGGAGCCACACGGATCGAACCAATCGAACCCGTGGGCAGCGCATCGTCGGCGATGGGAAGCCAGGTGACCCCATAGTTGTCCGTCTTCCAGAGACCGCCACCGGTCGCGCCCATGTAAAACGAGCCCGGATGATCCCGATGCCCGGCAACAGCCGTCACACGGCCACCGCGCGTCGGCCCAACGAGCCGATAGTTCAAACTTTCAAAGGCGTTTTCAGACGCCGTGGCACCTGACGAAAAGCGTGCCTGGGCAGCGGCCGGCTGCGCCATGCCCGCGAGGGCCAACGTCAGCGCCGCACCAAAGGCCCACGACTGGCGAAACGAACGAGGGGGTTGCATCGACGACATCTCCGGGATCTCAAGGTCTGTGCAGAGGGGGCAAACAGCACGATTGCAGCGACAGAGTGCGACGCAAGCCGCCTTCTGGTCAACTCTGCGGCGACAATCAGGGTGCCGGCCAAAGCCAAGCGGCTCCCCGCACACCACTGCTGTCACCGTGCTCATTACCTACGACACGCGTCGCCACCACATCGCTGAAGACGTGGGGCTCGAGCGCGACCTGAATGCGGGCCGCGGCCCCATCGATCTTCGACAAGCCGCCCCCCAGAACCACGAAATCGGGGTCAACAATGTTGACGACCATCGCCAAAGACCGGCCAAATCGCTCGATCCAGCGGGCCAACGTCGCCTCACATGCCGGCTCACCTTGCGCCGCCCCTGCAGCGATTGAGGCCGCATCGCGCACCTGTCCCGTCACACGTTTATGGTCGGCGGCGAGGCCTGGCCCCGACAACCATGTCTCAACGCACCCGACGAGCCCGCACCAGCACGGCTCAACTCGCCGTTCGTCGTCACTCGGCGACGGCAACGGCAGATGACCCCATTCGCCGGCGACCCCTGACGCACCCCGCACAACCTGCCCGTCAAGCACCCATCCACCGCCCACGCCGGTACCGGCGATCACGCCAAAAACGCTGCGGGCACCCGCCCCCGCGCCATCGACCGCCTCAGAAAGGGCAAAGCAGTTGGCGTCGTTCATGACGCGTACCAGCCGCCCGAGGCGCTCGCCGAGATCGTGGTCGAGGCGATGCCCGATGAGCCAGGTGGAATTGGCATTTTTCACCAACCCGGTCGACGGGGAGATCGTGCCCGGCATGCCCAGACCTACGCTGCAGAGCTCGCCCGCTGTCGCATCAAGTTGCGCTACGAGCGAAGTGATCCGTGCCAATGTGCCCTCGTAGCTGCGCGCCGTTGGCTCCCGTACTCGCTGCACCTCGCGGCCCTGTGCGTCCAGCAGGACCGCTTCGGTTTTCGTGCCACCGAGATCAATTCCGATACGCATGCCAAAAGCCTTGGTCAGGGGCGAAACAGACGCGCAGGTAGCCCAGCGCCTCAACCATCAACCAACCCGTGGGGTAACGCAACGACATGACCCTGTCTCGCACCCCACCTGACGCGCCCGACACCCTGCTGATTGTGCTTGGAGATCAGCTGGATCGGCGTGCCGACGCACTCGACGCACTCGACCCCAGACGTGATGCCATTTGGATGGCGGAGGTCGAGCACGAGATCTCGCGCGTGCCCTCGCACAAGCGCCGCATCGCGCTGTTTCTGTCTGCAATGCGTCACTTCAAGAACGATCTGCAGGCGACCGGCTTCACGGTGCATTACCACGAACTGCACATCGACGCCTCGACCGATCGAGGTGGCACGTTTGGCGAGGTGCTGGCCGCCGATCTGACGCGGTTGAAGCCAAAGCGGCTCATGGTGACGCGCCCGGGAGACTGGCGCGTGCTGCGCGACCTCGAAGAAACCGCCGTATCGGCCGGTCTCGTGCTCGAGATCGTTGAAGACGCACACTTTATGTGCGAACCGGCGACCTTCGACAACTGGATTGCCGGCCGGCGCCGCATCTTGCTCGAAGACTTTTACCGCTTCATGCGCAAACGTCACCGCGTCTTGCTGGGCGATGACGATCAACCCCTCGGGGGCGCATGGAATTTCGACGCCGACAACCGCGCGAGTTTCGGGCGAGAGGGGCCAGGGCCCCTGCCCACAGTGCCACGCTTTGCCCCCGACGAGACCACGGCAGGCGTGCTTGATCTCGTCGCGGCCCGCTGGCCGACGAACCCAGGCGAGCTCGAGGGCTTTGCCGAGCCCGTCACGCCCAAGCAGGCCCGCACCGCCTTGGCCACCTTCATCTCCGAACGCCTCGAGAAATTTGGTGATGCCCAAGACGCCCTCTGGCAGGGCGAGTCTGAGCTGTTCCACTCACGCCTGTCCGCCATCCTCAATCTGAAGCTGCTCGACCCAAGAGAGGTGATCGCCGCGGCTGAAACCGCTGGGCGTCAATCCAGGGCGCCGCTGAATGCGGTCGAGGGATTCATTCGACAGATCATCGGCTGGCGCGAGTTCGTGCGGGGCGTCTACTGGCATTTCATGCCGTCGTATGCCGATCTGAATGCACTGAGCTGCGACGATCGAGACGTGCCGAAGTTCTTTTGGGATGCCGATACCGACATGGCCTGCGTCGCTGACGCCATGCGCTCGGTGCTGAAGCTTGGCTATGCGCACCACATTCAGCGGCTCATGGTGCTGGGCCTGTTTGCGCAGCTTGTCGGCGTGCATCCGTATCGCTTTCACGAATGGCATATGGCGCTGTATCTCGATGCGGTCGACTGGGCCTCGCTGCCCAACACGCTGGGCATGAGCCAGTTTGGCGATGGCGGCATCGTCGGCACCAAACCCTATTGTGCCACGGGCAAGTACATCGATCGGCAGGGCAACCACTGCGCGAATTGCCGCTACGCGCCCGATGTTGCGACGGGCCCGAAGGCCTGCCCATTTACAACGTTGTATTGGGATTTTCTGGCACGGCACCGCGAGCAACTTGGCGAGATTCACCGCATGGGGTTTCAGTTGCGCAATCTGGACCGCAAGAAGCCCCAAGAGCTGGCCCAGATCCGCTCTGAGGCCGGCCAGCTTCGAGAACGTCT
>CAYVPD010000056.1:0-7994 GCA_964453545.1 uncultured Gemmatimonadaceae bacterium | reverse complement strand
GGTTTCTGCGGCGATGTCGCCGAGTGTCACGCGGCCCTTCAGGCGCCGGAGTGCGGTGAGCACACGATCGTCAGAGGGGTCGCCGAAGCGACTCAGAGGGCGGTCGGGCGAGAGGGCTGCGTCAGGCATGGCGGGGTCTGATTCAGGAGGGCGGGCATTGCCAACTCATGGCCGGCGCGCTATCGACTTACTAACCCGGGCGGTGGGCTCGGGTCCCTTCAGATTTCGATCGCTTTCAGCCCTGTGTGATGCCATGTCGATCTTGCCCGTCTCATCTCGGTATGCTGCGCTTTTCACCGCGTTGCTGCTCGCTCCCGGAGCGCTTCAGGCTCAAGACGATACGGCGGTTGCACAGCGCGTGGAGCAATTGCTCGCTACCACGCCCCTGATTGATGGGCACAATGACCTGCCCTGGGTGATTCGACTGCGGGCCAACCAGAGCGTGGTCGACTACGACCTGCGGCAGCCCACCTCGGGGCATACAGACCTCGAGCGCCTGCGCGCCGGGGGCGTTGGAGCCCAGTTCTGGTCGGTCTACATTCCGTGCAACGCCGTTGAAGAGGGCGCAGCCAAGGTGCAGCTCGAGCAGATCGCGATCGCCAAAGAACTCTACCGGCGCTACCCCGAGGCCTTTGGTGAGGCGCTGACCGCCTCAGACATCGAGCGCGAGTTTGGCCAGGGCCGCATTGCCTCGCTCATGGGCATGGAAGGTGGGCACGCGATCGAGAACTCGCTCGGGGCCCTGCGCGCGTTTTATGACGCCGGGGTGCGCTACATGACGCTTACCCACTCGTGCAACACCGACTGGGCCGACTCGGGCACGGCGCTCCCCCTGCACGACGGCCTCAGCGCGTTTGGCGAAGAGGTCGTGCGCGAAATGAACCGCATGGGCATGCTTGTCGACCTCTCCCACACCTCGCCGGCCACCATGCACAACGCGCTCGATATTGTCGAGGCGCCGGTGATTTTTTCGCATTCGTCGGCCCGTGGCGTGACCGATCACCCTCGCAACGTGCCCGATGATGTGCTTGAACGCATGCCTGAGAATGGCGGGGTCGTGATGGTGACGTTCGTGCCGGGCTTCATCAATCAGGCGGTCGCCGACTGGAATGGTCCCGACGAAGAAGCACCCCGCGCGACGCTCGCCGACGTGGCCGATCACATCGACCACATCAAGCGTGTGGCGGGCGCCGCCCATGTCGGCATCGGTGGCGACTACGACGGCATCGGCACCGTGCCCGTGGGCCTCGAAGACGTCTCGACCTACCCAGCGCTGCTTGAAGAGCTCGCACGCCGCGGTTGGACCGACGCAGAGCTGCGCGGGCTGATGGGTGAAAATGTACTTCGCGTGATGCGTGAGGCTGAGGCAGCAGCGCGGCGCCTGCAGCGCACGCGGGCGCCTTCGACGGCGACGATCGAAGCGCTCGACGGGGGGCAGCAGGGTGGCTGACATCGGCACCTCGGCGCTTCGGGCGCGGCGCCCTCAGCCGGATGACTACGCGCCGTATTATGCCGGCTACATCGAGCGCGTGCCGGACGGCGACATTGTCGAGACGTTGCGGGGTGGCATCGAGCCAATGCGCGCGTTGCTCAGTGGGCTCAACGAGGCGCAGGAGCGCTACCGGTACGGGCGCGACAAGTGGAGCGTGCGCGAGGCGATCGGCCACCTGACCGACACCGAGCGCGTGTTTGCCTCGCGCCTCGTCTGGTTCGCCCGCGGTGACGGTGGCCCTCTGCCCGGCATGGACCAAGACGGATGGGTCGCGACTGACTCAGCCGACGAGCGCCCCTTGGCGCATCATCTCGAAGAATGGGTCGCCGTGCGCACCAGCGTCATCTTGCTGCTTGAGGGGCTCGACGCCGCAGCGTGGGGCCGCGAAGGCGTCGCCTCAGGAGTGCGCTTTACGGTGTCTGCATTGGCCTGGGTGATCGCGGGTCACGAGCAGCATCATCGCCGCCTGTTCGTCGAGCGCTACGGGCTGAGCTAGGGCGAACGCACTGTACCCTCGGCTCGCTCTACTCTTGGCCCTTGTCCGCAGCCACGGGCCCCGCGCCACCCCCTCCGGGGCTGGCTCCAAGGGGCAACGCGAGGGCTGCGTCAGGCCTATGCTCACGCAATCAAAACTACACCCTGCAGCCTGAGCCTTAGCGAGCCCAGACCCAGTGACCCAAACGGTTCAGGGGAGCGGCCCCGGGAGACAGCCCCGGAGGGGGTGGTGAAGAGGGGCCCGTGGCTGCGGCCCGCCCGCCATCCTCAGATCAAACGCACCGCGGCAAACGCCCCGATCCAGGCCAGCGCCAGCATGTAGCTGAACTGCAAGATGGGCCACTTCCAGCCGCCGGTCTCGCGTTTCATGACGGCGACGGTGCTCATGCACTGCAGGGCGAAGACGTAGAAGATGAGCAGTCCGACGGCTGATCCAAGTGTGAGATCGCGGCGGAGCGCGTCACGCAGCTCAAACGAGGTTTCATCGGCCTCTTCGACGCCGTAGATGGTGCCAAGGGTGCCGACGATGACTTCGCGAGCGGCGAGCGATGAAACGATGCCGACCCCGATGCGCCAGTCGAGCTCGAGAGGCTCGATCAGCGGCTCGATGAGCTGCCCGGAGCGGCCGAGCACGCTGTCTTCAAGCTCTGGCGTGGCACCGTCGAAAAGGGGGAACTGCGTCATGCCCCAGAGCACGACCGTAACGGTGAGAATGATCGTGCCGGCGCGCTTCAAGAAGACCTGAGTGCGATCCCAGAGCCGAAGTGCGACGCTGCGGAGCGAGGGCAGGCGATAGGGCGGCAGTTCCATCATGAAGTCGGCGCGGGGCCCTTTTAGCAGGGTGCGGCGCAGCGCCCAGGCCGTGACGATGGCCGCGAGCAAGCCGAGCGCGTACAGGCCGAGCAGGGTCGCAGCGCGTAGCCCGAGAAACGGCCCGAAGAGGGGCTCGTCGGGAATGAATGCCGCGATCAGCAGCGCATAAACCGGCAGCCGCGCCGAACAGGTCATGAAGGGCGCGACAAAGATCGTGGCGAGGCGGTCGCGCTCGTCGCTGACGGTGCGGGCGGCGAGAATTGCGGGCACCGCACACGCGTAGGCCGAAAGCAGGGGCAAAAAGGCCCGGCCCTGAAGCCCGACGCGTTGCATCGACCGGTCGGCGATCACCGCGGCGCGAGCCATGTAGCCGGAGTCTTCGAGCAGCCCCAAAAACGCAAACAAGATGAGGATCTGGGGCAGGAAGACGACAACCGAGCCGACCCCGGCCCAGACTCCGTCGATCAGGAGGGAGCGCAGCCACGACTCGGGCAGGAGTGCGGCGAGTGCGCCGCCTGACCAGCCGATAAACGACTCGACGCCATCCATGAGCGGCACGGCCCACGTAAAGATCGACTGGAAGACGAGCACGAGGATGGCGACAAAGGCCAGCGGCCCCCAGCCGCGATGCAGCAAGATGTTGTCGAGCCGCTCGGTCACGCTCGACGGAGTGGGGGCGATGAAGCCCGCACGTCGGCCGAGATCGCGCACGCGTTGGCGGCGCGAGACCAGGTCTTCGACCATCGGCAGCGGAACGCCTGACGGCTTGGAGCGGGTCAGAAGCGGGGCGGGGGTTCGAGGGCCAGCGGCTGCGGCACGTGCGAGAAAGGCTCGAACCTGATCGAGTCCCTCACCGGTCCGTGCATTGGTGCGTACCACTTCCACACCAAGTTCACTGGCCAGCACCTCGTCATGCACCTCGCCCCCGCGTGCGGCCAACTCGTCGCACATGTTGAGCACAAGGAGGGTGGGGTAGCCGAGCTCAACCACGGGCTCAAAAAGCATCAGGTGCGTCTCGAGTCGTGTCACGTCGACGACGAGCACCACAGCATCTGGTGCCGACACCCCCTCCATGCGACCCTGCAGCACTTCAAGCGTTACGCGCTGGTCGAGTGTGCGCCCCGTCAGACTGGTAACGCCGGGCAGATCGAGCAGATCGAGCCCGTGCCCATCAAGTGTAAGGTGCGACTGGTGCTTTTCGACCGTGACGCCCGCGTAGTTAGCGACCTTTTGCCGCAAACCGGTGAGCTGGTTGAATAGCGTCGTCTTGCCCGCATTGGGCGGACCAGCCAGCGCGACGAGGGGGGTGCGATTCACAGCGTGCAGCAAGACGACGTGGGCGGTGCTGAGACTGCGCTCAGACACCCTCACGAACGCAGAGGCACGACGCCATTTCCCGTCGCAGCGCGATCACCGTGCCGTCGACCAAGACCACGGGGTCTCCCGACGGCGATTTGCGCAGAGGGCAAATCGAGCAGCCCGGCAGAACACCCGACTCCATAAGCATGGCTGCCTGAGCCTCAGGCAGATCCAGCCGCACCAACTCAACGGTCTCGTTGAGCGGAATGTCGGAGAGGCGGAGTTCTTTGATGGCCATGAGAAACAAGAGTGAAGGCTACTGAAGGCATCGGGAGAACGACCTTAGCGAGGCCGATGAAAACGGTTCTCAATCAAGGTAGGGTCAAGCGTCACTGGTGTAAAGCAAAGAGTGGGGAACGTCAGCGTGTCGGTCGTCTTCGGCGGCCCTTGTTTTCGGTAGCGGAATGGACGAGTGTTTCGAGTTTTTCGGTCGCCACCAGCGAAGATCCCGCTCAAGGTGAGAAATCATGCGTCCTCTGACGCCTTGTTTCAGGTCTCCACTTCGGGTCCATTTTTTGACGTCGTTGTTTGCTGCTCTTTCGATGCTTTCCTTCGTAACACCTGAGGAGGCGTGGGCGCAACAACAGGTCTCGGTACCGTTCAAGGTGGGGTTTATTGGTACTCAGGGGTCAAATACGCAGCAGGCTAACAACGTCGTAAACTTCAGTACGCTCGGCCTTACATCCGTAAGATTCGTTCAAGTGTCGTCCAATGGTGCGTTCGCTTATCAAGGGAACGACTTCTCCGGTTCGGTTCGGTTGTATTTGCAAGATGGCTCCGTGTTCGACATTCAGGGCGCCATCGTGTGGAGGATCTCCGCGGGCAACACCGCCGAGGCCTACGGCTTTATCCCAGCCCCCACCACTAACGTGACGATTTCGTACGGCGCGAATCAGACGTACACGGTCAACGGGTCGAGCAATATTGGCCTGCGCATCAATTCGTCGTCGATGACGTTTGTAGACGGTCAGCCGTACAGTGGCAACGCCGCAAACAGCGGATTGGACGTCAATTTCAACGACTACTTGGCAGAGACCCAGCTCGTTGCCAATGTGCCGTCGGGGCCCGTCACGGTGACGCCACTGTCGACCACCAACACGACTCCCACAGTCACGGGCTCCGTCACTTTGGGCGCGGGCGAAACTTTCTCGGTTGAGATCAACGGCAAGGTTTACACGAGCGCGACATCGACGCCCGTTTCGGTTTCAGGTAACACGTGGTCAGTCACACTGCCGGCCGGCGATGCGCTCGCGGTTGCGACATACCCCGTAAGCGCAGTCATCACCAACGCAGATGGCTATACGCTGTTGGACAGCACCACTGACGAGCTGGTGATCTCCAACGTCGCAGACGTGACGGCTCCGCTGATCACGGGTCCGAGCGGGATTGCAGGTGATGCGGCATCAGCCAAGAGCGTTCCCGAGGGGACGACAGCGGTGCATACGTTTACGGCCAACGAGGCGGTGACGTGGTCGCTTTCGGGTGGGACGGATCAGGGAGATTTTTCGATCAATCCGACCACGGGTGCGTTGACTTTCAGCACGGCACCCGACTTCGAGAATCCCGCCGACGCGGACACGAACAATGTGTACGTGGTGGTCGTTACAGCGACCGACGGTGCGACAAACCAGTCGAATCAGACGGTGACCGTCACGGTCACCGATGTCGCTGATACTGCCCCCGTGGTCACCGCCGCACCCGGCATTGTCAACGACACGTTGCGCATCACGTTGACGAACTCAGATACCACGGCGTTCACCGACTTCGATGCCAATGAGACCGTGATCTGGTCGCTTGCGGCGTTGACCGGGGCGACGGCAGACCTCGTCAAGTTCCGGATCAATGCGTCGTCGGGGGCGTTGTCGTTCGTCGAGCCTCCGGTCGATGCCAACTACAAGGTGAAGGTTGTGGCCACCAACTCGGCCTCGAACACAACGGAGACCGTGGTCTTGGTTCGGGTCGACCTTAAGGCCCCGATCATCGTGGGACCTGATACGATTCGGATTTCAGGCGAATGGTCGACCGACACCGAAGTTGTGGGCATCATTCTCACACGATTCGAAGCCGATGAGCCCGTGACGTGGTCTCTTTCGTCGATCGCTGACCGGGCCACTGATGCGCGCCGGTTCACCCTGAACCCGACCTCAGGCGACTTCGCCGTGCGCTCGGGAACGCCGCTCGGCGAATACAAGATGTTGCTGTCCGGAACAGACGCTGCGGGGCTGAGCATCGAAATCACGGTGACAGTGCGGGTCATCGGTGAGCTGCGTGCCCCGCAGCTCAGTGGTGAGCCCGGAGACGGGTTGGCAAGTCTGACCTGGACCGAGCCAGTTCCTGGTCTGTTCCCGATCACGGGCTACGTGCTCGAGTACCGCACCGGTTCAGGCGAGTGGATTCGCATCAGCGATCTAACTGAGCTGGCACGGATTGTCAGTGGGCTCGAGAACGGGCGCCCTTATGACTTCCGAGTCGCCGCACGCGACACTGAAGGCCGCCAGAGCCCGTGGTCCAACATCGTGACCGTAGTTCCGTCAGCACCGGTGACTGATGCGAGCGGTGATCCGCCAGCTCCGGAGCCCGGCGGTGGCTTGGAGCGTACCGACGATGGGTTTGTGCCGCTCACGATCGAGCGCACAGAAACCGATGACGTGAAAGCCAAGACCGGACCCATCGAACTGACGCTCACTGCACTGGATTCGCTGGGCGTCACCCTGCCGGTGAACCCTGCTCGCCCGATGCTGCGCCTGCAGCGAAAGGGATCGATCAAGACAAAGGGCAGTGGCTTTGAGCCGGGGACTTATGCTGTTGTCTTCATCTTCACGCCCGAGGGCCCGAGACGGTTGGGGCAGCTCTTGGTGAACGAAGACGGAACGTTTGACGGCGAGTTGCCGCTGCCCGATGACCTGCCGGTCGGATCATACGTGATTCAGGTCAACGGTATTGATCAGACGGGCACGGCTCGGTCGGTATCGGTCACCGGAGTCGTCGAGGGCGAAGAAGACCTCACGGTCGACGTGATCTCGAGCAGCCTGCAGCCGGCACCGGGAGAGGCGATCGAGTTGATCGTCGTCGTGACGAACCGCGGCTCGGAGGCGGCCTACGATGTGGAGTTCGACGAGGTCTATATCTTGACGCGCGTTGATGTCGAGATGCGCACGCCGGAGCGTGGAGAGGTTGATGTCGAAGCCGGCATCTGGCGCATCGGTACGCTGGCCCCAGGGGAGTCGGCACGGCTCACGCTGCAGGGCACGGTGATCATTCCAGAAACGGCAGGCTCAGGAGAGGGTCGATGAAGACGATTCATGAGGCCAGACAGCTGGCCATGTTGCTGGGAGTGGTGGTGACGCTGGGCGCCTGTACTGATGTATCGGCCCCTGACGAGCCACAGGTGGTGAATTCGATCTCGCTCAGCTCATCGCAGCTACGCTTTGCGAGTTTGGGTGCGACGACCCCGGTGCAGGTGCGCGCGCTCGATGCCCAGGGTCGTGAGATTCCGGGGGTCAGCTTCAGCTTCACGAGCGAGTCTGAGGCGGTGGCTTCGGCTGCTGCGGGCGCGGTGACGGCGCGTGGCAACGGCACGACCCGCATTCGCGTTACGGTCGATGCCTCAGAGTCGGCTGCCGTGGGTGTCGGCTACATCGATAGTGGTGTCTCCACCGTGATCAACGTGCTGGTGGAGCAGGTGCCGGTGAGGATCGAGCTGTCGCCGTCCCCGCTGCAGTTCTGGGCGGTGGGTGAGCAGGTACAGGTCACGGCGGTGCAGGTCGATGCCGAGGGCAGCCCGGTTGAGGGTGGCGAGCCGCTGCGTTGGACCACGCGCGATGGCGACGTGATC
>CAYVPD010000055.1:0-8032 GCA_964453545.1 uncultured Gemmatimonadaceae bacterium | reverse complement strand
GAAGGCCAAAAGATCGTCGAGCTCGTTGGGGCGCAGCGTACGGCGATACGCCTGGGTCCCCAGACGCTCGATGATCTGCGTTGCACAGGGGAGCTCTTCTTCGATTGACGTCGGCCGGCAGGTGAAGACGGCGCGGCGGCTTGGCGTGTCTGAGACGCCCGTCACGGTGAAGGGTCCGCCGATGCCCAGCTCCCTTAGGTGGGGAACGGTCGTGATGCCGTAGGCGAGACCAATCTGCGTGTCGGCCAGACTGTGACCGATCGGCGAAATGATGTCGACGACTGGGCCCTCTTGCCGGGGCAGGAAGGCGGCCGATACGCGATGCGGGCCAGCGCGCAGGCTGATCGGCTCTGTCTGGATCTGGGTGCCATCAGGATCAGACTGCGACATCCAGCGATCGATCTCGAGCAGAGCAACACGCTCGCCGTCGACCGAGACCTCCAAGACCTCATCGCGCGCCGTGCGGGCAAAGAGCTCACCCGTCGGCGTCGGTTGAAGCAGAATGCGGAACCGATACGTGCCGTCGGCGGGGAAGGTGTGAACGACACTCAACCCACCGCGTGTACCGAAGGGCGCCCCCTCGACGTATTCGGTCTGCGACGCCAAGCGGGGAACCTTGTAGGTCGCCTCACCGGCCGTCGCGCGAACATCACCTACGGCGAGACGGCTGACTTCGGCCGCCGCATTCAGGTAAGAGTCCATGAGCGTCGGCGACAGCATCTGCGCGTCAGCGATGTTGTCGAAGTTGGCGCTCTTGGTATCGGGCGGAAGGTAGCCGGACGGATCGACCTCAAGGCCAAGCAGCGCTTTGATTGACGCGGCGTACTCGGCCTGGTTCAGGCGCTGGAAGGTGCGGGTGCCCGGATTCGGGTTCAGCGCCGAGGCCGAGTCAATCGTGCTCTCGAGCGCCACCATCACGCCTTCGAGCACGGCTTCATCGGGGCGACGAGCGCCCGGCGGTGGCATCATGCCCGCACGCATCTTGCGAATGACCATCTCGGCGGTTTCAGCCTGATCAAACGCCTTCGTGGCGTCAAAGTCTTCAAGAGACAGATTGCCGCGCATCTGACGATCGCTGTGGCAACGGCCGCAGTAGCGGTCCATGACGTCGTTGGCCTCGTCGGCACTCATCGAGTGATAACGCCGAAATCCGAGGTCAGATTCCACAGGTGGGGTAGCCACTCCGAGCTGCGTGGACGCAGCGATCAGGACTGCGCCCAATCCTCCGACAAGCGCCAGAGTCTTCATCTCGTCACTCTTTGTTTGACCCGGTGAAACGAGTCGGATTCTCGCCGACGATGCCAACGCGATCCGATGGTCGAAAATGGCGCCTCAAACTGCGCCCAAAAGACAATACCAGTGCTCATGGCCATTACGCCAGAGTTAGGGGTTATACGCCGGTTGCTCGGTCCGGTTCAGCCAGACAGAAAATCTCGTGCCGCTTGGCGAGCTGCGTCGATGGCATCAACGGCGAGGCTGCCTCGAAAGCCACGCCGGGCCAGATATGCGATCAGGCGTCGTTTCACTTTTTCGCGTTCTTCACTCCACGGGTTGGCCGCAAGCAGTTCAAGGGTGGCCCGACCCTGACGACGTATCCAGCCAACCGCAGCCTCGCGGGCCAGGATGGCGGGAGTTATGGCTTCGGCCTCGAAAACATCGTCAACCGCACGGTGGGCGATCTCTCGCGATACACCTTTGCGCTGGAGTTCCTGCTGCAGGCGAACCGGGGCTCGCGGCTTGAAGCGCAACCGGTCATGGACAAGTCCTCGAGCAAAGCTCAGGTCATCGAGCCATCCTTCGGATTCCAGAGTGTCGAGCACGGCATGCGTGATCGACGCGGGAAACTCCTTGCGGCGCAGCCGGTCTGCGAGTTCGCGACGGCTTCGGGCACGAACGCCGAGCAGTGACAGTGCGGCATCGCGGCAGCGAATGCGAAGGTCAGTATCAATCAGGCGCGCGCGCAGAGCCGCATCAACCGGGTCGCCCTCTCGCAACGGGTGCTGCTCAAGTACACTCGGGGCCAGCTCGAGCAGAGTGCCATCGGCCAAAGTCAGCTTGAGGCGCCGCCGACGTCGGCCGATCACCTCGCGGCTGACCACCGTCGTTGTTTCGTGGCTCATGTCTGACATCGCGAGTGGCTCATCTCTGAAGAAACCATTGGCCGCTGGTTCGGTCCCGGTAAAGCGTGAGGAGCGTACCGTCTTCAAGCGCGACCACATGATAGCTGCGTGATACCGGCTGCCTCCACCATTCATCGTCGATCTGCCAGTGTTCGTGCTGACTGGCCACTTGAACCCAGCGCCGCCGCCGCGCGACGGCCATCGGCGTGCCGCACGCGTTTGTGCGCACGTCAATGGAGGTCGGAGCGGCGAGTGTGATGATGCGAGGCGCTCCACTCATGCGTCAGTTGGATCGAAGTTGAGCAAGGCGTGTCGTCGCTCCGGAATTCTCGACCAGGGATCGAGCTCGACGACGCGATAGAGAGGCGAATGCCCGAGACGGAGCTTCAGTTCGCGTACGGCATCACGCAGGGCCGCCGGCACTTTGCCACCGGCCAGCTGATGGCCCGTAGCCGCCCGCCCGCTGCGTTCGTCACGTGAGAAGAGGTCATTCTGCTGTGCTGCACCGGCAAAACCCGTGAACTCCAGCGTCAGGGAGGTTACGGCTCTGGGTGGAGGTGCGAGCTCGAGCTTCGAGCGCAGAGCAAAGGCTAAGGACTCGGCGTGTGCGCTGGGTTGGCGCAACACGATTTCGAGACCCCATGAGCCCTTGTGCTCCAGTTGAGCAATCAGCCGAAAGGTGTGGATGCTTCTGCCTCGGCGTGCCGGAGATGCCAGCCCTCGATCCAGCAGGCGGCGCAGCGCAGCATTGAGCACCATCAATTGTCCGGCGGGGGCAGGTAGGTCGAGTGTCACCCGGATCGGGCGTGGACGGAATCGGGGCCGCACCGGATCCATGCGCTCGCCCCGTGCCCAGGCGCGTGCGTCACGCCCTTGCGCTCCGAATTGGGCAACCATTGCCCCTTCAGGCAGTCGCGCAACCTGACCGAGGGTCGACAAACCCAGACGCTCGAGGCGCTCGATCGTGGCAGGGTCGACCGGCAGTGACGTGACAGGGCAGTGTTCAAGAAAGCGTGCAAGTTCAGCGGGGTCGTCGGCAACAACACAGGGCTGCCCCGGCCGGGCCCGGACTGCTGCCACCCAGGCGCCAAAGGTTCCCGGGGCCATGCCCGCTCTTGTCGTCGCGACGAGTGCAGGTGGCAAGACATCAAGCAGCCGCTGCAGCACGAGGTGGATCTGATTCTGCGCAGAGCCGTGCAGGCGACCGAGACCGCTCATGCCAAGAAAGATCTTGCCGCGTTCTTCGTCAGGCTGAATGACAGGGGAGAGGGTGCCCAGTGCTTCGAGAACCTCTTCTCGGGCGGTGTCATAATGTGTGGGGTCAGGCTCAAGCAACGTCAGTGAAGGACAGAGTGCGATGGCCTGGGCCAGTCCCTGGCCCGGTCGAACACCGGCGTGCCAGGCACGTTCACAGACTTGCCAGAGGGTGCGCCTTGCATGGGTTTCTGGGGAGAGCAGAGCGACGGACGTACCATCAAGCTCGGGGGCGCGCACGAGCTCAAGGCGCAGTTCAAAAGTGGGAAGCCAAAGACAAAGAGCCAGCGAGTGCATGCGAGATCTGCGTATGAAGCGATAGACAATAGGGTTCGGCGGCGCGCAATCCGAATAAAAGCCGAAACCGAAGATAGACCGAAATATCGGGCTCCGGCAAGGTGTGTCATCTCTTGCCGCACTTTGCCGGGTTGGGAATATTGCGCAGACCTGATTTTGCCGATTTCACATTGTCGAAGTGCACCTTGGAGTTGATGAAGCCATGAGCGACGAAACCCGACAGAACCGTTCCGTTCGCCTGCGTCTCGCAGGCGGTGTGCTTATGACGGGCACGCTCTGTTTCTTTAGCGGTGCTGCTACAGGGTTTTCTCTCGGAACCAAAGCGACCGTAGCTGCGTCAGCTCAGACTCCGGTGGCGGTGCACGAAACGCAGGCCGTCCAGGTGTCGAGTCTTTCGACCTGTGTGGAGGACGAGCCGGTGCGCCTGGCGCTTGCCGTACAAGAAGAGCCGGTTGATGAGGTGCAGCGTGATGAGCCCCAGATTGATGAGCTCCAGGTCGATGAGCAGCCGGTTGCCGAAGTGCTGGCAGACGCCGTGGCGGTTGCGGAGCCTAGAGCATCGGCAGAGCGCCGCTGGACCATGCAGGTCGGAGCCTTTTCGGTTGAGCACAATGCCCATGCGCTGGCTTCTGACCTGAAGGCCCGGGGCTACGATCCGCTCATTGTCGCTGCACGTACCCGTTCGGGGCAGTGGCTCCAGCACGTACGCCTCGATGTCTCGGGTGATGAACGCTCTGCTGTCGCGAAGGCCCGTGAGTTCGAGCGCCTCGAGTCCATGCAGGTGATTCTGGTTGCGATGGATTCGGGGGCGCCGCATTGAGCTTAGCATGACCGGGCGTACCACGCCTGAAGGGCTTCTGCTCGATGCCTTTGCCGAATTTCATGCCCTGCTGATTTCACTTCGCGACGAAGTTCAGGTCAGCCTTTGGAGTGCCGAGACACGCACCGTGCCACCGCAAGATGCAGCGGAGGGCACACCGGCATCTGACGAAGAAGCCGGGGCACGCATTGCCAACCGGGTGCGAAATCGGCTGCGATATCTGCTGCAGGAGCAAGATCGCCGCCTGTCTCTGGCATGGGGTGAAGACCTGTCACGCCAGTTGGCCCGTGCACGTTATGTAATGGCTGCCCTCGCTGACGCCGTGTTTCTGTCATTTCAATGGAGTGGCCGCGAGTTCTGGCAGCTGAACCTGATGGAAACACAGCTGTTCGGTACCGACGATGCACACGATCGCATCTTCGATGACATCGAGCGGCTGCTACGGGAGGGCAAGGCGGCCGATCGTGAACTCGCCCAGATCTATCTGAGCGGCTTGTCTCTGGGCCTCGATGCGGGCCGCACGACATCGACAGGGGCCGTGGCTTCTGGGGCCACTGATGTACGACGACGTTTGTGGGACTTTATTTCAGATGGGCGGCCATCTCTCGACAGTCCGTCTCGAGAGCTCTCGCGTCAGGCGCATGCGTTTACGGCAACGGAGCCCCCCCATCGAGTTGCATCTTCTGCACGGGATTGGCTGGTCGCACTTGTGCTGCTGCTGTTGATCTATCTGTTGCTGTCCCAGGTCGCTTGGTTTGGTCTCACCGAACCGATTCGTGAGATCACCGACTCGATCCGTGCACTTGCCGGCACATTCAGAAGCTCTGCGCCATGACGGCACTCCTGGATTTTCTGGCTGCCAATCTGGTGTGGCTTGGTCTGTTGACCATTGCCGGAGTTGCGGGGGTCATCGGGTGGCTTCTGAGTGGCGATCTTGGTGATCTGGCCGTCACTCACGAAAAGGCCTCCTGGATCCTGGTCGCGGGCCCCCTGGGGGCGGGAACCACGACACTGCTTCACGCGCTCAGCCTGCATCGACGTCGGCCCCGGCCCCAAGAGCGGGGCGCCATCCACCGAAGTCTGGAGTGGAGTTTCTTTGATCAGGGTATCGCCGTCGATATTGATGGCGCCCTGATCTCACGCGCTGACGGTACCGCCGATGAGGTCGGGTGGGCGCAGTTGCGCATGCTGCTGAAGCAGCGGCGGTTCGCGCGTCGCGTCAAAGGTCTCGTACTGACCCTCTCCGCCCGACAGCTCGAGCATGCAGGGCGGGGCGATGCGGCTTCGCTGCAGGAGCTGGGTCGAGACCTGTCCCGACGGGTCCGTGATCTGCAGCAGACTCTGGGAATGTCGCTTCCGGTCTATGTCATCGTGACGCAGTGCGACAGCATCGACGGCTTCAGAGCCTTGGCCGCGGCTCTGCCCGAGCGGCTCAAAAACGACATGCTGGGCTGGTCATCGCCATATGCGGCCGATCAAGCCTTTTCTCCGGCGTGGATCGACGAGGCGTTTGGGCAAATTGCAGGTGATGTGCGGCAGGTCTCAACCGAGGTGCTGGCCCTGCACGACACGATCGAGCGACGCGACGCGCTGTTCATGCTCGCCGATCGACTGCAGGGGCTGTCGTCGGCCGCACGACGGGTGCTGGACGATGTTTTTCGTTTCAACATCGATGGTGCCGACCCGCGCTTGCGAGGGCTCTATCTCACGGGAGATGTCGGAGTCAGCGGTGCACCAGAAACAGGGGGCGTGAATCCCGGGTTTGCCGATGCTCTCTTTTCGTCGAAGGTCTTTTGCGAAACGGGGCTGACCCGGCCGATCGCGCATGGGCGACTCGACCGCGGCCGGTCGATCTGGTGGATGAAGGCGGCGATGCTCGCAGTGACGTTTGTCGCCTTGCCGGGGCTCTGGTTGGCCCAACGACAATTGTCTGAGCAGATCACGCCGCTCGAGGCCGACCTCAAGCAGGTCGAAGATGGGCTGCAATTTGTCGTGCGAGGTACGGTTCGTGGTTCAGGGCAAGACGTGCCTGTCGTGCCGCGTTCCGATCGCCGCGTTCCGCTGCTCGTACGGGACATGGGTGCCGTTGATGCCCGTGCGCTGTGGTCGTTGACCATGCCTACGTCGTGGTTTCACGCGCTGCAGCGCGACGTCGAGGGCTCGCTGGCCGATGGGTTCGGTCAGCTTGTCATGCCGGCGCTCCGGGCCGGCATCGTGTCGACCAGTGACGATCTGGTTGAGCCCGGATCAGCGGCCGAGCTTGAGCGCTATCTGCGCTCGCTTCGGGACCACTCTGCTGCGATCGAGCGGTTCAACGGAATTGCGGGGCGTGACCCCGTCGACGCGGGGGCCGACGACGCGGCCGATGCCGCAGCATTGGCCGCCGTTATCTCTTGGTACTTCGACGGTGCTCTGCCTCCCGAGTTCCGTAGCGATGCATCGGTCTTTCGTCGTGGGCTGCAAGGGGCGCCGCCGGCTCCGATCACGTTGGTCGAGCTGCCCGCGTTCGATCGCAGGGCGGTGCGCGTAGCTGACGTGCTCGTGCGTCGTGTCTTCGAGCAACTTGAGGCGCAAGTGAGTCAGGTGACTGACCGCCTGGACCGGTGGTCGTACAGTGTGCCTGAAGATCCTGCCGTTGCGAGCGCCGACCTTCAGACGCTGCTCGACGACCTGATTGGCCTCGAGGGCGTTGTGGCGTCGTTGGATCGCGCCTGGTTCGACGCGGCCGCGGGTGCGCCGGCTGTGCTTCAGAGTCTCGCCGACTCGATTACGGTCTCTTCGCTTCTTCCAGCGGCGCCCGAGGATCCCTCGGCAACGGCCTTCGCCCGGGAGTTTGGCGCCGCTTTCGTGCGGGTGCGTCGACAGGGGCTTGCGGGACTTGAGGGGCGCCGCCCTGCCGTCTTGCAACAGGAGTCAAGCAGCGGTGACGTTATAGCGGGTGTCATACGTGTGTGTGGTGGACCAGGCTGTACGTCGAGCGCGCTGGCGCCATGGCTCGTTCGGGTGCGAGAGGGGCTCGAGACCCTCTTGACCTCCCCATTCATGCGTGCCTCGTGGGTCCCTGAAACCCAGGTGCCGACGTCGGTGACTGCTATGCCGTCGTGGCATGTCGGGCCACTCTCCGATGTCATGGGTGACTTGTGGGCCGTTGATGCCTTCTTCGCACAGCATCTCGACCTGTTTCCCCCGTTTCTGCGCAGCGCAATACGAGAAACGGCCATGATGGGAGCCGATGTGCGCATCCGAGAGGCCATAGCGCAGGCCATGGTCTACGAGGTCGTGGCGCCACCCGTAGGACGTCGGGGACAAGAACTCGCGTTGATGAACCGGTTTGCAGCATTCGATGTGGCCGCACGCAAATTGCTTGAGATTCTCGAAGTTGATGCAGCACTCGGAGGGAGGGCAGGGCAGAGCATCGCCAGTGTACTTGCCCTTGAGGTCAGTGACTTGCTCGCCCTAAGCGATGAATTGCTTAGTGCAACCGCGCTCTACGGAGCGAGCGGGCGGGTACTGACGACCTGGCGCGGGGGCCGGCCTGCGG
>CAYVPD010000054.1:0-8073 GCA_964453545.1 uncultured Gemmatimonadaceae bacterium | reverse complement strand
GCGACCATGGCGATGACCGCACCGACGCCGATGATGATGCCCAGCGTCGTCAGAAATGAGCGCAGCGCGTTGGCCCGAATCGCGGCCATGGCGACGGCGATGATCTCAAGAGCGAGTTTCATCAGCGCATCCGAACGACGACACCGCCGCCGCCTCCCATGCGCGAGCGCATGCGGTTCATCATTTCGGCCTGCTGGGCCTGGAGCTGGGCAGCACCGATCACGGCGATCGATTCACCTTCTTCAAGCCCGGACAGCACCTGCGTGTTGTCCCAGTCATTCAGTCCGATACGCACCATGCGAAGCTCCGGCTCGCCGGCCTCGTTCATAACGAAAACAGCCGCCGGACGGGGTGTGCCGCGGTTCGAGCCCGCCCCGGCACCGTCAGCCATCATTACGAAGGTCTGCCCTGCCGCTCCTCCAGGACCGCGCTGTACGCGCACGGCACCTTCGGGCATCGAGGCCATCAGCCCTCGCATGAGTGCCTGCGCAGAATCGCGAGACAGTTCACCGCTTTGAATACGGGCGCGAATCGAATCCATCTGCGCACGGGCCGGATTGACCTGCGACGAATCCCCCGACTCAGCACCACGGGCGGGCGCCTCTGATGGCGCCACGGCTGAACCCGAACCCGCGCCTGCCCCCGACGCTCCACCCGCAGGCCGGCCACCGGGACCACCCCGACGGAACCCGCCGCGAAGTGCCGACATGTCGATCTGCTCAGGATCCAGCCCAAGCGCCATGGCCGCCGGCATGATGTCTTGCATGGTAACGACGGTGTTGTTGGGGATCAGCACGACATTAGAGGCCTCATCGATGAGGATTTCGACCTCGGCATTCATGCCCGACTTCAGCAACCCCGATGAGTTGTCGAGCAGCACGATCACCGGAAACATCGTCACGTTTTGGATGGTCTCGGCCTGAGGCTCGATCTTTTCGACCGTTCCAGAAAAAATCCGCCCGGGGTAGGCCTCAACCGTCACATTGGCAACCATGCCAGAGCGCAGGTCGCCCATGTCGGTTTCGTCGACCATGGTACGCACGCGCATGGCCTCAAGCGCGGCCATGGTGAAGAGCGTTGTGCCCCCTGAAACGTTTTGCGAGGCCGACTGAATGACGGTGCCCTCTTCAACCGTGCGCGTGAGAATCGTGCCTGTCAGCGGCGAGCGGATCGTCACGTCGTTCAACCGGATCTCGGCAAGGTCGAAGTTCGTCTGGGCCTTCACGAGGTTGGACTGAGCCGTCGCGAAATCGAGCGAGGCTGCTTCAAACTCTTGCTGCGTGATCACGCCAGCATTGAGCAACTCTTCGTTCCGGGTAAGCTGCGCTCGTGAAATCTCCAGACGGGCCTGTGCGACTTCGAGATCGGCCTGCGCCTGGTTGAAGGCATTCTGAACGTCACGCGGGTCGACCCGCGCCAGCAGGTCACCGGGCTGAACCTGATCGCCCACATCAACGTTCAGGGCCAGAATTTCACCTCCGGCCAACGACTTCACCTCAACCGTGCGAATGGGTTCGACCGTGCCGGTGGCCTCAGCGGTGATGCGAAGGTCGCCCCGCGATGCCTCAGCCGTCTGAAATGCCGGAGCTGGAGCCGAGTCGGCCGTGCTGCACGCGGCAGAGAAAAGAGCCAGCGCAAGCGCGCCGAGTCGGGTGTTCATGTTGTAGCTGCTCCAATGGGCTGGTTCAGAAAGTCTTTTTCGATCACACCATCACGCAGGTGAACCTGACGCTTGGCGTATTCAGCGATGTCATGCTCATGGGTAACCAGAACGATGGTCTGCCCTGACCGATTGAGGTCGGTGAAGACGCCCATGATATCTTCAGAGGTTGCCGAGTCGAGGTTTCCGGTAGGTTCATCGGCCAGCAGGAGCGCCGGCTCATTGACCAGGGCGCGAGCCACCGCGACACGCTGCCGCTGCCCGCCCGAGATCTCCGGGGGCTTGTGGTCCATGCGATCTCCGAGACCGACAAGCTCAAGCTTGGCTGCGGCTCGATCGCGCCGCTCCTTGGCCGGCACCCCCGCATAGATCAGCGGAAGTTCGACGTTGTGCAGGCAGGTCGCGCGGGGGAGCAGGTTGAACGTCTGGAAAACAAATCCGATCTCGCGATTGCGCACCCGAGCCAGCTCGTCTTCATCGAGCTCGCTGACCAACTGACTGTTCAGCCAATAGCGCCCAGCGGTTGGTGTATCGAGGCAGCCGAGAATGTTCATGAAGGTGCTCTTGCCGGAGCCCGACGGCCCCATGACCGCCACGAATTCCCCTCGCTCGATGAGCAAGTCGACGCCACGCACGGCATGAACCGTCTCAGCGCCAAGCACGTAGTCTTTTCGGATTCCCTCGGTACGAATGATCTCGCTCACGGCGATGTTCTCCAGATGGGGTATGCAGCTTTTACGGAACCTGCGAATCCCTCCCTACGCAAAACGGCTCCGTTCAGTTACTACCCTCGTCTCGCCGAGACGGTGCCTCGTCTTCGCGACGCCGTTCTTCGGCCCGGCGCTCGTCTGAGGCCTTCAGCAACTCGTCATAGCGCTCGGCCTGCTCAACTTCGAGCACCGACTTGATCGAGTCGCGCACCGCCAGCACGAGACTGCGGTAGCTCGCGTCATAGTCCCGTCGGGCCTCGCTGCGCAGCTGACGCACCCGCTCGCGATAGTGCTCGACGATCGAGTCGATGCGAGACTCCTGCCCATCAGACAGATCGAGCTGCATATACATGGGTTGCCGCTCTCCGCGACGCTCACTGCTCGCCGCGGCCCCGGCGCCTTCATCGGCCACACCCGCGCTATCGCGCGCCGCAGTGGCTGCATCGTCTGAAGCGGCAGGCCCTGACGCCGACGCTGAGCCGACCTCGAGGGGCGTCGCACTCGACACCGCGGTCGTCCCGGCTAAGGCCGGTGTCACCCGTCGGTCAAGGGCCACGCCAATGACGGCCCCGGCAACGAAGACCATGGCAAGTGTCAGGCCTGAGAGCAGCTGAGTGCGAGCAGTGGTGGTCATGATTCGATCTCGTTCTGAACTAGTAGCTCTCAGCCGCGAACAACACGGGCGCGGCGTCGGTGGGCGTAAAATCAAGAGTCGGGTCAGGCTCGAGCCCGTCAGCCAGCAGCTCTTCAAACGTCAACGGCTGGCTCTGGGCCGGCCGTGCCACCGGTTGTGGCTGCCACATCAACAGCGCACCAATGGCAGCAGCGATGGCTGCGGGAACCACAGCTTGGGCCCATCGTGAAAGGGTGCCAGCCACGGTGAGCTCTGCGCGCAGTCGGCGTCGTTCAAGCTCAGGGCGAACGGCTTCAAGCACAGCCGACTCCAACCGCCCCCAAAAACCCGGATCGCGGCACGTCGGATCGAGTTGTGTGAGAGCGATCTGCACCTCGCGATCGTCTGCGATCCCATCCATGTCGTGCTGGTTCATGCGCTGGCCCTCCTGACCACCTCTAAAGCCGACCGCAATGCTTTGCGGGCGAAATGCAAGTGCGATCGCACCGTACCTGAGGGGATCCCGAGTCGTTCGGCAATCTCCCTGTGCTTCCAACCTTCGAAATCGTGCAAAAGCACGATGGACCGCTGCACCTCAGACAACTCCGACAACGCCTGCTCCAGTCGGTCTTCGAGCTCTCGTCGCTCCATGTGGCGATCGGGCGTTGGCTCCCTTCCCTCCGTCGCCGGAGGAATCTGATCCGTCGATCTCAGACTCTCTCGACGAACCAGATTTCTTGATCGGTTTCGCACGATGGTGAGAAACCAGGCCGCGAACCGATCTGGCTCACGGCACTCATCAAGCCGCTCCAGCGCCACCACAAACGATTCCTGCGTGGCATCTTCGGCGTCTTCGTGACTCTGCGTTACGGAACGGGCCACTGCGTAGGCCGCCCGCATGTAGCGCTGAACCAGCACCCCGAACGCCTGCTCGTCGCCCTTGCGGGCCCGACGAACGAGCTGGCCATCATCGAGCTGTTGATTCGATGCCATGAAGACACGGGGGCCGGGGTCAATGTTGATCAGCGGCAGATCTTGTGACGTAACCCGGGCCGCAAGGGGCGTTCCCCGCACGGCCCGGGCGCATCGCAACAAAGATCAACTTATGCGGTCGTCACGAATTTCGTCAGCAGGTTTGCTACCGAAATCCTCGTTTTCGTTAGCGGTTCTGACCTGGGCCTCGTCGGCCCTGCTGACGCTGTCCGGGCCCGCGCTGCCCCTGCTGACGTTGCCCGGCGCCGCGTCGGGCGCCTTCCCGCATGCCCTCGCGACCCCCGCCCGGGCGGCGATCTCGCATCTGCCCTCGTTGACCGTTTCGACCCCGATCCCCTCTCTGCGCACGCTCATGAGGACGCTGTGAAGGCGGTACGATCTGCTCGTAGCGCTGGCGCAGGGGATCGATGGCTGACTGCATGCGCTCTCTCAGGTCACGACCCCCTGCCCGAGCCGCCTCCATGCGGGCCCGCGCGTCGGTGCGACGCGATTCGATGGCCTCGCGGCGCGCATCGGGATCGGAGGGCAGGGGCGCCCACTCATTGCGCCATGCCCGCATCTGGGCACGCTGCTGATCAACCAGCGGGCGAAGCTCAGCGCGAAGACGCTCAGCCGAGGTCAATGCTTCGGTACGAAGCTCGGTCAGCTGTTGGACCTGCACCTCAGAGAGTCCGAGAGCCGCCGACTGGTCGAGTGTACGCTCGATCACGCGAGGAAGCCCCGCCGCCGACCCCTGCTGTGCGACACCGACGTCGGGTCCGAACAGCACCATCAGAGCGACCAAAGCCGCTCCCTTCGACAACTTCTTCATGACGACCTCCAAGCCAAACCGTGTCCGTGACCCTGAGACTTCAGGGACCTCGATGGATGGATGCCGTGCGCCAGGAAATCGTTAAAACGAGAACCCGGCGTCAACCTCAGGAGTGGTCACAAGCCGACGACGTCCATAAGGCAGCGCGGGTTCCGGACGAACCTTGCCCCCCCAGACAAAAGCCTGAATGCGGGGGTGCCCCTCAGCGGAATCGTCACAGGCGCGAGAGATGACAATGCCAGGAACCGGCTGCCCACATCCATCAGAGAAGGCCGATTCGGAGAAGCGGCGATTTAGTGTCAGGGCCATGATCTTCTGGGGGGTTTTGGGGCACAAGAGACGAACTCTGTGGATCGCAGATTCGTCACTCCCTTCCAAAGCATGGACTGTGCCAACCGAACGCACCATCGTAAGTTCACAAACGACAATGCTTTACGCACTCGATTCGCCAAAGTGCTGTCCCCGGGAAGCGTGTCGCCCCTACACACACCGTGTCATTACGACACGGCCCTCGGCAACTCGGCCCGAGGCAACACGATCAGGACCGTGAAGCGCGCCCTGACGTCTCTCCGCTGCCGCGCCCGCCCCGCGGCGAGGGCACAAGCTCTGCAAAGAAGCCCTTGGCTTCGGGATTCAGCCCCGGTCCAGGCTCAGCTCTCGCAAGCGCCGAGAACAGCCCTTCGGTATCAAAACCCCAACGGGCCTCGATGCTCGACACGGGTACCAGCGCCTCGAGATCTCCGCGAGCGTCACCCCCATCGTGCTCGATTGCCGAAAACACCAGAAGGGCGAGTTGAATCGGAGTCGAGGTGCCCCGCCCTGTCAGCGACCGCCCGGCGATGCGAACCAGCCAGCGATCGGCCCCATCGTTGAGACATATGAACCCCTGCTCAGCGAAGCTGGCCTGCGACTCAGGGCGTGCCGGGGGCAGGTCGCCGACGACCGCGGCGGCGGGGATCGGTCGCGGTGGGCCGGCGGCGACCGTGTCGGCGTGAATGTCTCTTTCGTGCACCATGAGCGACCTCGAGCCTGCAAGCTGAAGTTTCGGCGGGTGCGCAAACTCGTACCCTAAGGCCTATTTTAGTGATACCATGCCCTGACGGCACCCTGATCGTGCGGTCGCCCCGACTCTGGCCCCTCCCGAGAACCACGATGGAATCGTACGACGACATCTCCGCCATTCAGCTTCGACGCGAACTCGTGTCGTTTGCGCGCCTGATTCTCACACTCGAGAAACAACGAGCGCTCGCCGATCGCTCGGCCTCGATGCTGAGAATTCTCGGCGAACTGCGCCGAATGGTCTTCGCCTTCGAGATCTCGCACACCGATCATGATGCGCCCGTGCAACCCCGCAGCCCCGGATGGCGTGCGACCTGTGGGCCCATGACCGACGATGAGGCCCTCGATGCCCTGACCCGCGAGTCGATGCGGATTGTTCGTGAGGCCAAGCGGCAAGAACGCGCGCTCGCTGACGAATTTGACGCGCCCTCCGACGAATGGCGTGAAGACTGAGCTTCTGCCGACACTGACCTCTTTAGGCACAGGTACCGCATGACAACGCACCGCTTGCACGGCCTTGCAACCGCCCTTCTGCTGGTCGTACCCCTGCTCTTCGGCTGTGCTGAATCACAGTCGTCTGACACGGCCGATGCCCCCAATCCTCTACTGCAGCCCTCACGGTTTCGCGAAACGGCACCCGATGCATTCCGGGTGCGGCTGACCACGACGCGCGGTGAGATTGTCGTCGAAGTCACCCGAGCCTGGGCGCCCCGCGGTGTCGATCGCTTCTACAATCTCGTGAAGGCGGGATTCTACGACGGCGTGCCCTTTCACAGGGTGATGCAGGGACAATGGGCGCAGTTCGGCATCAACCCCGATCCGTACGTAAACGTGGCGTGGCGGGAGCGCTTCATTGCCGATGATGAGGCGGCGGGCATCTCCAACACACGCGGGCGCGTCGTATTTGCGAATGCCGGGCGTGACACCCGCACGGTTCAGGTCTTCATCAATCTGGGTGACAATCCGGGGCTCGACGACGATTTCTTTCCCTTTGGCGAGGTCACCCAGGGCATGGACGTCGCCGACGCGCTGTTTTCGGGGTACGGGGACGGCCCGCCTCGTGGCGAGGGCGTGTATCAGGCCATGGCCGAGGTGAAGGGAGACGAGTACTTCGCCGAGTTCCCCGAGTTGGACCGCATCATCGAAGCCCACATCGAGGCCTCATGAGCGCCCCGCTACGCAGTAGACCCCTCTTTGCAGCGGCCTTCACGTCGCTGGCCCTGACGTCGCTGGTCCTGTCGGCCTGCGCTCCCAACGCGGGCACCGAGCCCTGGGACCTGCTGATCACGGGCGGCATGATTATCGATGGCACCGGCGCACCCGCGTTTGCGGGAGATGTAGCCATCCGTGGCGATCGCATAGTCGAGATTTCGGCTGGGCCGCTCGCTCGCTCCGCTGCCGCCCGCGTCATCGAGGCCGACGGGCTCGTAGTGGCTCCCGGGTTCATCGACGCTCATGCGCATCTCGACCCCCTGCTCGACTTACCCGGTGCTCAGAGTCATGTACGCCAGGGGGTTACGACGGCGCTCGGCGGTCCCGACGGGGGCGGGCCCTGGCCGCTTGATGCCTATCTGGACTCGGCCTCGGCGCTTGGCCTTGGCATGAACGTCGCGTTTCTCGCAGGCCACAACACCATTCGTCGAGAGGTGATGGGCACGGCCAATCGGGCACCCGCACCCGACGAGTTGGCCCGCATGCAGACGATGGTTGCACAGGCGATGGGTCAGGGCGCGTGGGGCCTCTCGACGGGACTTCGTTACGTGCCGGGCACGTATTCCAACGTCGACGAGGTGGTCGCACTCGCTGAGGTGGCAGCCGACTCAGGCGGCATCTACACCTCGCATTTGCGCGAAGAAGGGCTGCAGTTGATCGACGGGGTCGCCGAACTCATGGAGATCTCCCGGCGGGCTGAGATCCGGGCGATTCTGACGCATCACAAAGTCGTCGGCTTCCCGATGTGGGGGGCAAGCGAACGCACCCTCGCCATGGTCGACTCGGCCCGCGCAGCGGGTAGCGACGTCATGGTCGATCAGTACCCATACACGGCGTCATATACCAGCCTCAGCATTTTGCTGCCCCCATGGGCCCTTGCCGGAGGCGACTCGGCCTTCGCCCGACGCGTTGCCACGCCGGTACTTCGCGACAGCATCAAGGCCGCCACCGTCTTCAACATCATCAACGACCGCGGAGGCAACGACCTGCGGCGGGTGCAATTCGCCCTGGTCGA
>CAYVPD010000053.1:0-8105 GCA_964453545.1 uncultured Gemmatimonadaceae bacterium | reverse complement strand
CCACCACCGGCGACCGACATTGAATACCGGTTACGGTAACCGTTCCGAAGGAAAGGCTCCATGTTGAGATACTTGTACGTATACTGGCCACGCGGGAGACTTGCCAGCGTCTCGTCATTCGTGGGTCGAACGTCGACGTCAGGCTGGAACGGAGCCAGCCGGTTGAAGCCCTGATCGATCTGTGCCGTCCAGCGGGCCGCACCTGACTGGCCGCGCTTGGTGAAGATCTGGATCACGCCAGCCGCGGCCTCTGTGCCATACAGCGTAGAGGCAGCCGAGCCCTTGATGACCTCAATGCGTTCAATGTCGTTGGGATTAATGTCGTTCAAAGGTGACGACGTCGTATTTCCCGAGCGCCCGCTGTAGCCCGTCGGGGGAACATTCTTGGCGTAAGCGTCACTCTTGACGCGAATGCCGTCGATGAAGATCAGCGGCTGGTTCGACTGACTGACCGAAACGGCACCACGCAGACGAATCTGCGCGCCGGAGCCGGCCGCACCCGACCCGATGCTCATCTGCAGGCCCGGGGCCTGCGAAGCAAGCAGCTGATCGACGTTGTTGGGAGGAGCTGGGATGTCAGCGACGTTGATCTGATTAATGACGTTTCCAACCTCTCGACGACGGGCTGCCCCTGCCGTTCCCGTCACGACCAGTTCGTCAAGGCCCAAGGCCTCTTCGGTCATGGAGAACGTCACGGCCACGTCTTGGCCCGCCGCCACAGTGATCTGCTGCGTGACGGTCGCCAGACCAATTCGCTGGGCTGTCAGTTCGTACGTCCCGGGCGCCACATTGGGAATTACGAAACGACCGTTGGCACCAGTTAGGGTGCCTTGACCGGTAGACGAAACGAAGACCTGCACCTCGGACAGCGGAGCCGCTGAGCGAGCTGAAGTCACCGTTCCCACAATGCGGCCCGCGTCCTGGGCGACCACGCCCTCTGCCGCAAGCCCAAAGACCAGCCCAAGCGCGCCGAGGGCGGTTATCGCCCGGCGCAGCCAACGGCCGGTCTGCTTCACCGACATCGATTCCGACATCGCCACACTCCTTCAGGTGGATTGTGAAAATCCGGGGCAGGGGATTTCGCCCCCGAAAAGGGGTCTGCCCCGTACTACAGCAAGTGAGAGCCTACGCGTCCACTACGCGAGATGTCAAGGAAGCGTAACGCGCCTCCAAATCACCGCATCACGTTCCATGCCATCGAGCTACCTCCCGGTTCTCGACAGAATCGAAGCCGAAAGTGGTTCTCTCAGAGTGAGCACAACCCGCTCGCCTGGAGAGACCGTGATCGCCGGAGTAGTGTAGGTCTGCCCAGCTAGGAGGTCGATCCGAAACTGAAGCTGCTGGATACTGTCCCAGTTGATTCGAAAGGAGGCTGACGCCATTCCCGAAACTCGCCCGACTCGCTCCTGACGCGATTGCGAGATGACCCACACGGTAGCGTCGTTGAATGTGCTACTCTCCACCACAATCTGGATCTCTCGAGAGGCCCGAGCACCCCCATCGAACGGGCTGGGCGCATTGGCTGAACCACAACCGAGAAAAACCAGAGTAAGTAGGGTCCCCACCAGCCTGGAGCGACCTCGGAAGAATTCTACCGGTGACGCAGAGCCAGTGGCCCTCCCCCTGAAATCAACGGTAGACGTAGGCATACTCAAAATCATCTAATCCGAGTGAGCCTGACTTGGAATACCGCGTTTGCCCGTCGACGAAGACACTCATCTGCAACTCTTGGGGCGCGACATCAGGAGAAAGCGGAAGTGTTTGTGCGTAAAAGATGTACGATGGCGCCAAAGGGAAGATGGCTTGGTGCCGTGACGATACGATGCTCGTATCAGCTGCGATCAACTCGACAACAGTGCCCGAATCGCCTTCTCCCCCACCTCCCAGCGTAAACACTTGTGACGTAACCAGCCGCACCTGCCCACCAGACGAACCGCTGAGGACGAGTTCGACGTTCTCTGGTGTCGACGTCGGATCCGTCAAGCTGCAGGCAGACGTTGAGAAGAGGCAAACAAGCAGAAGAGTTCGGAAAGCATTACGCATGCAGCGCTCCGGCACCAAGCGATGATTGAACCATCCGAGACCCGAGTGGTTTTTACTCACGTCGGTGCCTCAACCTCACAGTACGCAGGTGTCCAGAGTCTTAACAAGATGCGTGCCGCCGCGGGCAGGCTACCGTCGACTCCTTGCGCACGGACGTCAGACACGCAGAATTGTCCGAGGTTCGCCTTCTGAATCTCGTGCTGTCGCAAGAAGGCGCGCCCTTGCCACCTCTCCGAAAAGCGACGGCACACTGTGACCCTGATGCCTCACGCACCTGCCCTTCGTCTTGTCTTGCTGACGGCCTGTTCAGCGCTTCTCACCTGGGCTCCCCTCGGAGCACAGATGCCCCCGACCTACTCCGCGCCGGCCTATCGACAGGGCTGGGTAGGGGGACCGGGCTCCGCCAATTACGAGCTTGCGGCTCGCTGGGCGCCGTACCGCATTAACGACATGGTGCACTCGACAACGCTCCAGCCACGCTGGATCCAAGGGTCGGAGCGTTTCTGGTATTCGTGGGAGACCTCAGCGGGCACCTTCTACTGGATCGTGGATCCGGTGGCCGGCAGCAAGCGGCAGATCTTTGACAACGACCAGATTGCCGCCGAGATCAGCCGCATCACGGGCGATCCCTACGACGGGCAGCACCTGCCGATTCGATCAATCCGGTTCATCGACGCCAACACCCTGCGCTTCGAAGTCGAATCTTCTCAAGACGAGGCAGTGCGCGACGAAGACGGGGGTGACGAAGAGCAGCAAGAACAAGAGAGCCGCCGCCGCGAGCGCCCCAAGAAGAAGGTGCACTACTTCGAATACCGGGTTGATACGCGAACCCTGACAGAGCTCGAGGCGGCCGAGCACCCTGAGAACCATCCTTCGTGGGCCAGTGTGTCACCCGATGGTGAGACTGTGGTCTTTGGGCGGGAGTTCGACCTGTGGATGATGACGGGGGCCGACTACCGCAAGATTCTCGGTGCACGACGCGGGAAGGCGGGTGAAGAGGCCGATTCAGCCGAGGCCAAAGTCGAGGTCGACGAGGTGCGTCTTACCGAAGACGGCGTTGAGCACTACGCGTGGCACCGAGATGGACGTGGAGATACCGACGTCGAGCGCGAGAAAAAGGCCGGTGAGCGCAAGCGGGCACCGATCTCGTGGTCTGACGACTCGCAGCGATTTGCCCTGGTCCGTCAGGATCAGCGCGATGTCGGTGAGCTTTGGGTGATCCATTCTGTAGGCAAGAAGCGCCCCGAGCTCGAGACCTACAAGTACGACATGCCGGGCGAACCCAACGTCACGCAGAGCGAGATCTGGATCTACGATCTGGCTGCGCGGGCGGCGGTCAAAGTGTCAGACGACCCTTGGAAAGACCAAGACATGACGGTGCTGACCCGTCCGCTCTTCGTGTATCCCGATGACGACGGCCCGCGACGCAGCATCTGGCTGGGCGAGGGCTCTGACGAGCTCTGGTTCCTGCGGCTCTCCCGCGATCGGCACCGGGCGAGCGTCATCGTCGCAGATGCTGCGACTGGAGAGGTGCGCCGCACGGTGGTCGCCGACTCGCTCAATACCTATATGGAGACCCGCCCGCCCGTGCTGCTGGAGAGCGGAGATGTGCTCTGGTGGTCGGAGCGAGATGGCTGGGCCCATCTGTACCGCTACGGGCAGGACGGCTCCATCAAGGGCCGCCTGACGTCAGGGGCTTGGTCGGTACGAGGCATCGAAGGTGTCGACGAGACCACGGGCACGGTGTTCTTCAGTGCTGCCGGCCGTGAAGAGGGCGATCCCTACTACGAGCGCCTCTACAGCGTGGGCCTCGATGGCTCGGGGTTACGCCTGCTGACGCCTGGCGACCACGACCATCGGGCCAGCATGACCGAGTCACGCCGCTTTTTCGTCGACAACTATTCGCGGGTCAACACGGTGCCGACCGCGGTGCTGCGCAATGCCGGCGGCCACGTGATTGCCGAGTTGGAGACGGCAGACTTCAGCGCGCTCGAGGCCGCCGGGTGGCAGATGCCCGAGCCGTTCACGGTCAAAGCTGGGGATGGCGTTACCGACCTCTACGGCGTGATGTACAAGCCCTTTGATTTTGATTCGACGCGCGTGTATCCGCTCGTTGAGTACGTCTATCCCGGACCGCAGACCGAATCGGTATCCAAGGCCTTCAGCACCAACCGTTTCGAGGTGGCGCTGGCGCAGTTCGGCTTCGTGGTTGTGACGGTGGGCAACCGCGGAGGGCATCCGTCGCGCTCGAAGTGGTACCACAACTACGGTTACGGAAACCTTCGTGACTACGGACTCGAAGACAAAAAGGTGACGGTGGAGCAGCTGGCCGATCGCCATGCCTTCATTGATCGCGATCGCGTCGGCATTTACGGACACTCAGGCGGAGGCTTCATGAGCACCGCCGCGATGCTCGTGTATCCCGACGTCTTCAAGGTGGCTGTTTCGTCGGCAGGAAATCACACCAATGAGATCTACAACCGGTGGTGGAGCGAGACGCATCACGGGGTGGCCGAAGTCATTGACGCCGACAGCGTGCGCTTCGAGTACGAGATCAAGTCGAACCCCGAACTGGCCCGCAATCTGAAGGGTCATCTGCTGCTGACGACCGGCGATGTCGACAACAACGTGCATCCCGCCAACACGATCCGCATGGCTGAGGCGCTGATCCGGGCCAACAAACGCTTCGACTTCTTCTTGTATCCGGGTCAGCGGCACGGCTACGGAAACATGAGCGACTACTGGTTCTGGCAGCGAGCAGAATACTTCGTGCGACACCTGCTCGGAGACACGCGCTGGAACGCCGACCTGATCGAGTTGCAGCGCGAGCAGCCCCGCTCACGCTGACGATCTGAGCACACCGCAGGACAAGGCATGTCATCATTTCTCCAGGAACTTCAACGACGCCGCGTCGTGCGCGTACTTATCGCGCACGGCGCTGGCGCGTTTCTGGTGATGCAGGCCTTCAAGACGCTCCAACGCACGACGGGGCTGGGCAGCGGGCTAGAGCTGGCCGTGGTTCATCTCGTTGTCTGGGGCGTCGCCCTTGCGCTCGCCTTTGCCGGCATTGCGCACGTCACACCCGAAGGCATTCGCGCGATTTTTGACGAGGGTTCTGGTGGCGATCTGGGCTCGGGGCTTGAGACCCTGCCCTCCTGGCTTGACCTGCGATCACTGGCAATTTCAGTGCTTCTGGTGGCCCTTGGACTCGCCCTCAACCTTGTGGGGTCGTGACCCATCTACAGGGGCCACAGAGCAAGCACGGCGAGACCCGTACCCAGCGCCACGACAAAGGCAGAGACCGCGCCTCGCATCATCTTGCGATCTGCCAGCAGCAGCACCGCGACACCTTTTAGTGCGATGTTGGCGAGTGCGCCCGTCAGAATCAGGCGCCATGCCAGATGGGCGTCGATCGCATCGCGAGCGAGTAGGCGAGACGACGAGAGGGTGATGGCGTCGACATCGGTCAGCCCCGAAAGCGCTGCGACCAAGAACAGTCCGGCGTCACCCCAGTGCTGTCGTGCAATGGCGACGCCCAGAAGCACGGCCGCATACAGCAGCCCAAACATGAGGGCTACCCCGACATCTGAAGGCGCCTCAATCACCAAAGGTTCGACGTCGCCGGCGGGGCGGTAGCGGCGCATCAGAACCCACCCGCTCAGGGCCATGACGCCAAGCACGATCGTGAGAGGGGGGGCGATCCGGGCGAAATCCCCAGGTGCAACTAGTGCGACCTCGACCAGCACGCGCACGAACACAAATGCCGAGGCGAGCACGGTTACCACAGCCCCAGCCTGGGCGAGCCGCGGCTCATCGCGCGATTGGCGAGCATAGCTCAGAGTCGTCGCCGTGCTTGAGATCAGGCCCCCGAGCAGCCCCGAGACGAGTACACCCCGGCGGGGGCCCAGAAAACGAAAGGCGACATAGCCCGCAAGACTGATGGCCACGATCAGTACCACCATCAGCCAGATCTCAAACGGATTGACGACCTGCCACGGATCGTAGTTTCGGTTCGGGAGCACGGGGAGCACGACCAGCGCGAGCAGTACGAGTCGGGTAACCGCCTCGAGGTCGCCTTGGTGAAGCCGTCGCGTGAACGCGTGCAGCGAGGCTTTCCATTGGAGCAACGCGGCAACGACTCCCGTCACCACGAGAGCCGGCACCAACCGTTCTCGAAACAACATCACACCGACGCCAAACATGACGAGAGCTGCGACTTCGGTTGTGACCCCGAAATCACTGGTCTCTGACGTTTCGCGGGGCGTGCGTGCGCGGGCAAGATTCGCCGCCGACATCAGGAACCCAAGAGCGAACAGGCCCGCCGCGGGGCCAAAGGTCGGGGCGACCTCGGCCGTGATGACGCCGAGAACCGTGATGAGGGGGAAGGTGCGTATCCCCGCAACACGATCGACCACCCATTCGCGTTGCAATCCGATCAGCAACCCCAACGCCAGGGCGAGGCCAATTGGCACCACCAGGCTGTCAGACATCGGCGCTTAGCTGCTCTCGCCACGCGGGAAAAGCACCCCGCGTTTGAACGTCACATAGAGGTAGACGAAGGCCGGTACAAGCAGCACCGACCCCCCGCCGAGCACCCAAAGCACAAGACGCAATGTGACATCGGGGGCAGCAGCGTCGCGGAGGGTGAGTGACCCGGGCACAAGCCAGGGAAACTGGGCGAGTCCCCAACCGGCCATGATGCTTAGCGCGGTCACCACCGCCGCCGCGCGGGCCAAGATGAGCCGCCACGACCATAAGGCCAGCATGCAGCCGACCCAGGAGAAGGCACCGGCCCCGAAGATGGTCAATCCAAGGCCTGACGTCAGGAACGCTTGGGTCGATTCCACCGCCGATGTATACCACAGTGCGCCCGAGATGCCTCCGAGCACGGCAACAGCGGCGCCCGAAGCCAAGGCACGCGCGCGAAAATCACCCTGCAATGCCTCGTCGTCTGATTCCAGCGTCAGGTAGGTCGCGGCCAACCACGCGTACAGGGCGAGGGTGAATCCCCCGATGGCCCAAGGAAACGGTTGGAGCCAAGGCCGCAGAAACCCGCCCTGAATGATGCCATCACGCCATTCCAGGGCAGGGGTGCTCAGCGTGCCGATGACCACACCGATCATGACGGGGGTGATGAGACTGCTGATCGCAAAGACCAGCTGCCAGGGCGATCGCTCGCCCTCGTCGACGGCTTCAACTTTACGAAACACGAACGACGAGCCACGCAGTACGATGCCTACCAGCATCACGGTGATCGGAATGTGGAGGCCAGTCATGATCGCGGCAAAAGCAGAAGGAAATCCGGTAAAGAGCAGCACGATAGCAACGATCATCCAGACATGGTTGGCCTCCCACACGGGACCGATCGCATGGGCGATGACGTGCCGCTGCCGTTCCGCCCGGGGTCCGGTGGCAAAGAGGTCCCAGACACCGCCGCCAAAGTCGGCACCGGCCATCAGCACGTAGAAGGCCAAGGCTGCGAGAATGGTGCCAGCGACGATTTCCGGCAGACCGATCACGGCCGATCTGCACCCGTGGCTGCGGGGTCGAGAGCGCCGGGCACCGACAGCTCACGAGGCGGTGTGACCAGATCGGGATCGTCTTCAAAGGTCGCGATTCGCCGCATCAGCCCGACCACAACGGCGGTCAACACGAGGTAGAGCAACGTGAAGGCCGTGAATGGCACCACCAGGCCAGGCATGGGTGTGACCGCATCAACGGTGCGCATGACTCCGTATATGATCCACGGCTGACGGCCGACTTCGGTTACCACCCAACCTGCCTGCATGGCGACGAAGGCCAACGGGCCCGCGGCGACCAGGGCGTACATCACATAGCGAGGTGCAGTATGCAGCGGCTGCCGACGAAACTGCCTCCAGAGCACCAGCACCCCGAGCAGCGCCAGAAACGACCCGATTCCGACCATGACCTGAAAAGCCACATGCACGGGCACCACAGGAGGCCACTCATCACGTGGGATGTCGTTGAGCCCGACCACGACCGCCTCGGGGTCACGCGCCGTCAGAAGGGACAGGCCGCAGGGAATCTCGAGATCAAACCGC
>CAYVPD010000052.1:0-8229 GCA_964453545.1 uncultured Gemmatimonadaceae bacterium | reverse complement strand
CTCGACGGCAGCTCTCCGTTTCTCGCGCGCACCCGAAACGAGACAGGCACCGACTTTCGCCTGTACCGCATTCCGCTGCGCTCCACCGCCGCCACGCAGGTCAACGGGCCCTTCACCGAAGCCGACCTCAGAGCTGTACGTCACCTGCGCTTCACGGTGACAGGTGGTGGTGCCCTGGCCCGCAACCGAGCCTCCGGGCTGGGCGACCTGACGATCGCTCGACTGCGCATTCGAGGCTCGCGCTGGCTGAAGCGCGGGATCGCGGGCGCGGTGCGCGGACTCGTCGGCGATACCGCAGCCGTCTTGGGCGCCGTCGAGGTCGGACCGGTCAGCCGCATCACCGACGGCGATGCCTACAATTCGCCGCCCGGTGTGCTGGAGCAGCTGTTCGATCCGACGTCGGCCGTTGGCGGTCAGGGCGTCGAGTTCAACGAAAAATCACTGCGCATCATCGCCCGAGACATCGAGCCGGGTGACCGAGGTGAGGCCTATTTCAGATTCCCGCAGCGCCCGCGCAACTTTCTGCGCTACCGGCAGGCCCGGCTGTGGGTGGTGCCCAAGGAGGGCCGGTGGGGTCCCGACGAGCCCGTCGACTTCTTCATGAAGATCGGCCATGACCCCGAGAACTTCTATCTGTACCGCACGCCGCTGCGCCCCGCCGTAGGCCCCGGTACCGTCGTGCCCGAAGACTGGCTGCCCGAGGTGCGCATCGACTTCGATGTCTTCCAGGAGCTTCGCACCCTGGCCGAAGAGCGCATCGCCTTTGACCCTCCGCGCCCGGGCGACGGACCTGTGGTCGTCTGGGCTCGCGATTCCACCTACGCCATTGTCGTAAGCGACCGCGGACGGGCGCCCAATCTGGCGGCCGTGCGCGAGCTGGCCCTCGGCATCTGGAACCGGTCCGAGGCGTCGTTTGACGGCGAGGTGTGGGTCGACGAACTGCGCCTGGGTGAGGGCCTGCGGCGCAGCGGCCTTGCCGCAGCCATGAACGCACGCTTGGCGCTGGGCGACGTCATCGATACGAGAGTCGGCTTCTCATCTCGCGGAGCGTTCTATCGCCAGCTGGACGAAGAGGCTTCGTTCCAGACCGATCAGGTGCTCGACATTCGCTCCGAAGCCCGCCTCGAGCGCTTCGTGCCCTCGAGCTGGGGCGTAGAGATGCCGGTGCGCGTGCAGCTTGAAGACGTTCGTCAACAACCCACCTACCTGCCCGGCAGTGACGTACGCGCCGATCTGCTGGCGCAACTGCGTGACGTCGGAAACGCCCGGCGGCGCCTTTCTCTCGGCCTGCGCAAGGTCGCTCCGGCCCGCGACCCGCTGATTGGCATGCTGGTCAACGGCTTCGAGGCTGATGTCGCTTGGTACGACAACCGGACATCGACCATTACCGGGCGAGTCGAGGCAGACGGCCTCGACGCCCGCGTCGGCATTCAGCGGCGCCCCGAGATCCGCGACTTCAGCCTCGTGCCCTCGGCCTTGAAGCCCCTTCTGCAAGCGCTTCTGCCCGAGGCGCTCGAGCAGCGACTTCTTGATGCCCGGCTACGATGGTCGCCTGAAAGCCTCGAGATGAGCACGTCATACACGCGGCAAGACGCCGACATCTACCGCTTCGAATCGATTCTACAGAGTGCGGCCGACAGCACCGTGCGCCCGCTCACGGCACCGCGCGAAATGCTGGAGACGGTGGCCGACCTCTCTCTGCGTCCGTTTTCATCGCTGACCGCCGACCTGACCTTCATTTCGACACGCGACCTGCTGGCGCCCGATGAGGCCGTCACCAATGTCGACCTGCAGGGGCTGCTGGCCGCAGAGCGCACGCGTGTGGCCGGGATCGATGTAGGGTGGGAGACCACGCGCAATCTGCGTACCCGCGTCGCATGGCGGCCCAACTCCGTCTCGTGGCTGCGGCATGAGGTTGCCGTCTCAACGCGCTATGGCGACGCCCGCAACCCTTCGTTCGTGCGACGCTGGGTGGCTCTTGACGGCTCTTCACCCCTCGATACGCTGCTCGCTCTGGAGCGCAACGCCCGCGCCGAGCGCGAGCTCACCGGCTTGCTCTCCCTCGATGTTGCGGCACTGGGTCGAGCCCTCGGCGATGCCCGCCTACTCTCCCTGCTCAAGCCCGTGACCTTCACCTCGACCGACGGCCTGTTTTCACGCTTTGACCGAGACCCGGTCGATCCAGGGCTGGGCTATCAATTCGGCTGGGGAGGGCGTCGCGACTTCTTGCTGCAGCAGAACGACACGGCCGCCGCCCTGACCGATCGCGAGGTACGGCGCGTGCGCGCGGGACTCGCCCTCGATCGCGTCGATCTGGACATCTCATGGGGACGCACCCGCGTCGGCAACCTCGATGTGCGGGCCGACCGCACACTGTCGACCGACGTGTGGCCCGATCTGCGCATCAGTATCGATGGCCTTGACCCCGGACGAGCCGCGGCGGGCGTCTTGCGCCGCGTGACGCTCTCGGGCGGCGTTCAGCGGTCCACCTCAGAGCTCGTATTTGGCGCACTGGCCCAGCGTCGCACGCTCGACGAATGGACACTGCCCGTTGATCTCACCCTCGGGTGGCAGCGCGGCCTGACCACCAGCTATCGGTCGAGCACCAACACGGGTCGGGGCCGAGATCCGACCGGTGGCACGGAGCGCGACCGCATCACGCACCGCATCTCGGTCACCTCGGCCTTCTTGCCGCCGTTTGGCCTGGGAGCCCAAGGCGGCCAGCCTGCACAGCCAGTGCGGCTCTCGCTAATCGGCAGCTACGTCGCCGAGCGCGAATGCCGGGTGCCCTCGGCCCGGCCCGACTGCGTGCCCTTTGTCGACGAGCTCAACCGTGCGCTGGCACTGACGCTCGATACCCGGGTCGGCAACCTCGAAGTCGGATTCCAGGGCAGCTACTCCGACCGCCGCTCCTTCATTGGCCAACGGCGCGGGGCCACACTTCTGCAAGTCGGCCTATTCGGACGCTTCTTGATCGAAGCTGGTGCGCTGTCGCAGCTGACCGGGCGCGGATTGGGTGGCGGGTTCCCCGCTACCGGCCGGTGAGCCCGCGACAGAATCCGGTATCAAGCTCGCCGTCACAAATCGCACGCACCGGTCCGCGCAGCACCACATTCAGCTGAGCGTCGACATGCACCAGCAGGTCACCACCCTCCATGCAGATGCGCTTCTCACCCGGAGGCACACGGCCTGAGGCTACAGCGCCAACCGCCACCGCACAGGCGCTCGTACCTGATGCCGAGGTGGCGCCAACACCACGCTCCCACACCATGACCTCGAGCGTATCGGGTGCCGTGATTCTCGCCAGCTGGACGTTCACGCCATTGGCAAAGGCCTCGTGCGCGGTGACCGCGGAGCCAAGCCGTTCGAGCTCCGAGCGCTCAAGGGCCGGCCAGGGCTCAAGCGCCCCGAAGATGACGCAGTGCGGATTGCCGACCGAAACCAGCTCGACGGCCAGCGGGCCGGTTTCGGGCAGCTCGATCAGGCCTTCTGGCAGACCTTGCGCCAGCCGTTCTGGCAGCCCTTCTGGCGCCTGCGAGGCAACCCGTCGAAATCCGACGGCCTCGTCGCCCGTGCGTGCCATGCCCATGTCGACGGACACATCGTACTCACCACGACCATCGGCACCATGCACCTGCATCTGAACGCGGTCGCCGCCGATCTCGACAAAAAAAGGATCGGCCCCGACGCGCCCGCTGCGAAACAGGTGCGCTGCCACGACCCGCAGACCGTTGCCGCTGCGCTCGAACTCTGAGCCATCAGGGTTGAAGCCCCGCAGCCGGAAGGGCTCCGTCTCGCCACGATGAACCAGCACGACGCCGTCGGAGCCGACACCGTGCCAGCGATCGCACAGCCCCCGCACGGCGTCGGGCGTCAGCCGCCAGACGCTGCCCTCATCAACCACGAGATAGTCGTTGCCCAGCCCATGGCCACGAAAGAAGCCGCGCCCCCCGAGGGGACGGTCAGACGTCTCGTCGACAGGGATATTTGCCTCGGTCATGGCCCCTCGATGGGCTGAAGTCGTCCAGTCTCGGGAGGCGTGACCTCACCGACGCGTCGCAGATGCTGTGTCACAAGCTCGTTGAGCACGGGCCCACGCTCCAGCACGCGCCCACGGGCGAAGGCCGTGTAGTCGTCGCCCCCCTGCTCCATGAAGTTATGGGTTACCACACGATAGCGCCGCTCAGGGTCGAGCGCCTGTCCCCCGATTTCGGCGCGGATCAGTCGGGCACCCACGGGTCGATCGGGGTCGTACCACGCACGAATGCCCGAAACCTGCACCATGCCGGCGGCCAGCGAAAAGCCCTGCTCCAGCACCTGAGCAATCAGCCCTCCTTGCATCTCGAGGGCGACGGCGTCGTTCAAGAAGGGGAAGGCGTTGAGCACATGACCACGGTTCAGCTCGCCCTCCGGCAGGTCGGCGCGCAGCCCGCCCGCATTGGTAAAGGCGACATCGGCCTGGCCCCAATCGCGCATGATGTCGGCGACGAACGAGCCTAATGACGAATCTCGATGGTAATGCCGCGTGAAGCGGCCTCGGGCCTGGGCAAATGCAGGTCCGATCTCGTCGGCCAGCCGTGTGCGCAGTTGCCCGAGGTGCGCCGCAACCGCGGGGTCGGCCGGCAACTCGTCGGCGTGCACGACCAGCAACTCGCCGGTGCGGTCGACCACGCCATCGGCATCAATCTGCAGGCGCACGCGCCCGAGGCGGGTGCCGTAGCCAAACGTCTGCGTGATCAGCGTGCCGGTATCCGGATGCCGAATCGGCACTTCGAGCCCATGATGCGAATGCGCGGCGATGTAGACGTCGACCCCCGGCACTTCGGCGCAGAAGGCGAGATCTTCGTCGAGAGAACGCTGAACCGCCGGATCGTTTTCAGCGTCAGACTGCATGGGCCCGGGGCGCCCCTGATGCGCCAGCACGACGATCGCATCGACATCACCCTGCAGACGTGCCACGCAGTCTCGGGCCTCGAGTGCCGGATCGGTGAATTCGAGCCCTCCCACCTTTGACGGCATGATCGTGCGGGTACCTGCATGCACGCCCATCACACCGATCACTCCCAGCCGCACCCCGTTTCGCTCGAGAATCGTGTAGGGCCGTGTGAACCGCACGCCGCTGCCGCTGTGGCGAATGTTGGCGCACACGATCGGGAACGGAACGCGGTAGATGCCCTGCTCAAACGCCTCGCGGCCATAGTCGAACTCGTGATTGCCCACACCCATGGCATCGTAGCCCATCACCCGCATCATCTCGAGCAGCGCTTCGCCCTCGGTAAGACGCGAGATCGTACCGGTGAACATGTCGCCCGAATCGAGCAGAAACGAGGGCTCGGCCGCCGCCCGCGCACGGCGCACGAGGGTGGCCAGATGTGCGGCCCCGCCCAGCCGAGGTGAGCCGGCTCGCCAAAATGCCGGCATCGGCTCAAAGGCACTATGAAAGTCGTTGGTGAAAAGCAGCGTCACCTCACGCGTCGTGCTGCGCAGCCGGTTGGCAAACGCCAACGGCACACCGGCCATGACGGCAGCAAACTCGCGACGGGTATATCGGGGCACGTGAGCTCCAAGAAGTGTGTGTCGACTGCCCACAATGTATCGCGCCCTCGGATCGATGCACCTTGTTGGATTGCAGCGGCCCTGCCGCTATCTTGTGAATACATCTGAACGGGGCGATTTGCGGCGTATTGCAGCCCGCCGGACCGAGCCGAGTGCTCGACCGGCAAACATGCTAAAAAGCCACCGCCTTGGCCGTTGCCCCGCCGAGGCCTTTTTCTTTGGAAGTGACGTTGTCCAGCTCCACTACTTCAGGTGCGGCCCACACCGCACCCCGCCGGTCGTCAGCTCCGTTGACAGCCCGAGCCCGTGCCCTGCAGCAGGCCGTCACCGAGCGCATCGTCGTGCTCGACGGGGCGATGGGCACGATGATCCAGGGTTATGAACTCGGCCAAGCCGATTTCCACGGCGAACGCTTCGCCGATCACCCGCATGATCTGTCTGGCGCCAACGACCTGCTGACGCTGACGCGGCCCGATGTGATTCGCGAAATCCACGAGGCCTATCTCAACGCCGGCGCCGATCTGATCGAGACGAACACCTTCAATGCGCAGCGCATCTCTCTGGCCGACTACGCGCTTGAAGGCATTGCCTACGAATTGAACGTCGCTGCCGCACGGCTCGCCCGCGAAGCGTGCGACAACGTTTCGGCGCAAACGCCTGAGCGCCCTCGCTGGGTCATCGGCATCTTGGGGCCGACCAATCGTACGGCTTCGATCTCGCCCGACGTCAACGATCCCGGAGCTCGCCTCGTCGACTTCGACACCTTGGTCGAGATCTATGACGAACAGGCCCGCGGCCTGCTCGACGGCGGCGTCGACGCCCTCATGGTCGAAACGGTCTTTGACACGCTCAATGCCAAAGCGGCGCTCTACGCCATCTCAAAGCTGCTTGAACAGCGCGACGAGATCGTGCCGGTCATGGTGTCGGGCACGATCACTGACCGCTCGGGGCGCACCCTGACGGGGCAGACGCCCGAGGCATTCTGGCACTCCATGCGGCACGGCGTGGCGGCTGCCTTCCCAGCGGGAGTCGCGCCGTGGTGCGAAGACACGGCCGAGCTGGCTGAGCCGGCGTCGACCGACGACCCGCGATCGGCGCCGGCCCGCTCGGTCGGCCTCTTTTCGATCGGGCTCAACTGCGCCCTCGGGCCAGACCAGTTGCGTCCGCACCTCGAAGAGCTCTCCGATGCTGCGGAGTGCTGGGTCAGCGTGCACCCCAATGCGGGGCTGCCCAACGCCTTCGGAGGCTATGACGAGACGCCCGAGGCGATGGCGCAGGCGGCACGCGACTTTGCCGAGAGCGGCTTCGTCAACATCATCGGCGGCTGCTGCGGCACCACGCCGGCCCATATTCGGGCCATGGCCGAGGCCGTGGCCGATGTGGCTCCGCGCGCCGTTCCCAGACTCGAGGCCCGCACGCGACTGTCCGGGCTCGAACCGGTTTCGATCGGGGCTGACTCGCTCTTCGTCAATGTCGGAGAGCGCACCAACGTTACGGGTTCGGCCCGGTTCCGGCGCCTGATTCGCGACGGTGACTACGCCACCGCGCTGGAGGTTGCACGAGATCAGGTCGAGGGTGGTGCGCAGATCATCGACGTCAACATGGACGAGGGGCTGCTCGACTCGGTCGAGGCGATGCGCACGTTCTTGAACCTGCTCGCTGCCGAACCCGATATCGCCCGCGTGCCCGTGATGGTCGACTCGTCGAAGTTTGAGGTGATCGGGGCCGGACTGCGCTGCCTGCAAGGCAAGAGCATCCTGAACTCGATCTCGCTCAAAGAGGGTGAAGACGAGTTCCGTCAGCACGCCCGCGAGGTGCGCCGGCACGGCGCCGCCGTCGTCGTAATGGCCTTTGATGAACAGGGGCAGGCCGACACCGTCGAGCGACGCGTGGCGATCTCGAAGCGCGCCTATGGCATTTTGGTCGACGAACTCGGATTCCCGCCCGAAGACATCATCATCGACCCCAATATCTTTGCGGTCGCCACGGGCATCGCCGAGCACGACAACTATGCCGTCGACTTTATCGAGGCGACCGGCCGCATCAAGGCAGAATTGCCCTACGCCAAGGTGAGCGGTGGCGTGAGCAACCTGTCGTTTTCGTTTCGGGGCAGCCCCGAAGTGCGCGAGGCGATGCACGCCGCGTTTCTCTATCACGCGATTCGGGCCGGGCTCGACATGGCGATCGTCAACGCGGGTGCGTTGATGGTCTATGACGAGATTCCCCCCGACCTGCTTGAAGCGGTCGAAGACGTGCTCTTCGTGCGGCGCCCTGATGCGACGGAACGCCTCACCGCGATGGCCGAAGCCCGTCAGGGGCAGGAGACCGCCCGGGTCGAGGAGCTGGAATGGCGCACGCTGCCCGTGCGTGACCGGCTCAAGCACGCGCTGGTCAAGGGCATCGACGACTACGTGACCGAAGACGTCGAAGAGGCGCGGGTCGCCGCAACGCGAGCGCTCGAGGTGATCGAGGGACCGCTGATGGACGGCATGAACCACGTCGGCGATCTCTTCGGCGAAGGTCGCATGTTTCTGCCCCAGGTCGTGAAAAGCGCCCGGGTCATGAAGAAAGCGGTCGCCCACCTGATTCCCTTCATCGAAGCCGAAGAGACGGGTGAGCGGACCTCGGCGGGCAAGGTGCTGATGGCCACGGTGAAGGGCGACGTGCACGACA
>CAYVPD010000051.1:0-8264 GCA_964453545.1 uncultured Gemmatimonadaceae bacterium | reverse complement strand
GAGTTCCGAGGCCGCAGGCGCCAGCCCTGAGCCGACATTGCCCCCGGCGACGGCATCAAACCCGGCCGCGCGCAGCAAGGCAGCCACCAGCACCGTCACCGTCGACTTGCCGTTGGTGCCGGTGATGGCAATAACCGGCCCCGTTCTGAAGCGTGAGGCAAACTCCGGCTCGCTGATCCAGCCAATGCCGCGCTCTTTCAGCCCGACAAGCACCGGTGCCGTCGGCGGAATCCCCGGCGAGACGACCACCACGTCGGTGTCGGCAATGCGGGAGATGTCATGACGACCGAGATCAACCTCGGCGCCCGCCTCGCGCAGCAGCTGCGCCTGGGTAGCCGCGTTGGCGTCAGTGCGCAGGTCCGACACATGCACCGATACGCCATGGGCCAGCGCAAGACGCGCCGCAGCCACACCGCTGCTCCCCAGCCCGAGAATCGCGACGCGGTTCATCGGATCTTCAGGGTTGAGGCGGCAAGCATGGCGCACAGAATGCCGGCAATCCAGAAACGCACGACGATCTGGGGCTCGGTCCAACCGAGCTTCTCGAAGTGGTGATGCAGGGGCGCCATGCGAAACAGGCGGCGAGGCTCGCCAAAACGACGGCGAGTGTACTTGAAGTATGCCGTCTGCATCAGCGATGACATGCCCTCGGCCACAAAGACGGCCCCGGCAATCAGCAGCACAAACTCGGCCTTGAGCAGAATCGCCAGGGTCGCGAGTGCGCCCCCGAGCCCGAGCGAGCCAGTGTCTCCCATGAAGACTTGGGCCGGGTGGGCGTTGAACCAGAGGAACCCGATCGTGGCGCCCGCAAGCGCCAAGGCGAAGATCGCGGCCTCTCCTGCACCCGGAAGGTAGAAGAGGCCGAGATAGGCACTGGTGTCGACGCGCCCGGTCACGTAGGCAAAGACGGCCATCGTAATCGCGACGATCGCCACCAACCCCGAGGCGAGGCCATCGAGGCCGTCGGTGAGGTTCACCGCGTTGGTCGTAAACACGACCATGAGCGAGACGAAGCCGAAGAAGGTCACAGGATGCCAGGCCGCTGCGTAGTCTGCGAAGAAGGGCAGCCCTGTCCAGGTGCTCGGGAAGGGCGAAATCGGCCGGAAGAGCAGAAAGAACGCGAGCGCAAAGGCAAAGCCGAACTGGCCGACCAGCTTGGCGCGCGCAACGAGCCCTTCGGGCGACTTGCGCACCACCTTTAGGTAATCGTCGAGCAGACCGATGCTGCCCATGACGACCAGCCCTGCCAACGCTAACCACGTGTACGGATTGTCGAGGCGGGCCCACAGCAGCGTAGCGACCACGCACGCAGCAATGATGAGAATGCCGCCCATGGTCGGCGTGCCCGTCTTGACCAAGTGCGTTTCGGGGCCGGATTCGCGCACGACCTGGCCCACCTTGAGCCGGTGCAGAAAGCGAATGGTCGCCGGACCGAGCACAAAGGCGATCAGCAGCGCCGTCACCAGCGCACCGGCGGCGCGAAACGTGCCGTAGATGAACAGGTTGAAGATGATGCTGACGTCGGCGAACTGGGGGAGCAGATGGTAGAACATCAGAGCCTCTCTCCCCCGCCGTTGGGCGCCAACAGCGACCCCGAGCGGTCATCAGAGGTGCCAAATGCGGCTTCGAAGTGCGGCACCAGACGCTCCAGCGCCACGCCGCGCGAGCCCTTGAGCAGCACCATCTCGTCGCCCTGCAGATGCGGCAGCAGCTGCTCGAACGCCTCGATCGATTCGTCGGCCATGATCAACTCACCCGTCGCAATCGACGCGCCCGTCGCAGTCGATACGCCCGTCACCATCCCTCTGTCAGCGGCGGCCCTGTCGCTGAGCCGGCGTGCGGCTGCGGCAAAGGCACCAGTCGCCACGACATGGGCGAAGCCTTGCGACAGGGCCAGCTCGAGCATGTCGTCATGCAATGCGTCGGATTGCGCCCCGAGTTCAAGCATCGAGCCGAGCACGACCACCTTGCGCAGGTCGGAGCGACGGCGCGCGAGCAGCTCGAGCGCGGCCGAGACCGACTGGGGGTTGGCATTGTAGCAATCGAGCACGAGCTGCAGCCCGGCAACGTGCCGCACCTCGCCACGCAGCTTGCCGGGGGTAACATCGGCCACCGCCTGCACTGCCGCCTGCGGGCTGACGCCACAGGCCTCGGCCACGGCGAGAGCGAGCATGGCATTGGAGGCCGCATGAGTGCCCGGCGTCGACAAGCGCGCATGGGCGCTGTGCCACGTCAGGGTGACGTGCCCAGCCTCGTCGATCTCGAGGGCAGAGGGGCGCAGGTCGGCGTCGGCTCTGGGCGTCAGGCCAGCGACACGCAGACGCGCCCCCGCAGACGCAGGCTGCGTGACCTGAGGCACCAGAGCTACGGCGCGCTCAGCGAGCAGAGCCGGCTCATCGCCGACGATGGCCACGGCCGCGTCAGAGAGTTCGCGAAGCACATCGAGCTCTTCGTCGACCGCGTCGTCGAGCGAACCGATGCCGTCGAGGTGCTCGGCACCGACCGTGACGAGCACGGCGATGTCCGGCTCAACGATGCGGGTCAGCAGGGCCATCTCACCGCGAATCGATGTACCCATCTCGACCACGACCGCCTGCGCGTCGACCGGTGCCGACAGCAGGGTCAGCGGCACGCCAATGCGGTTGTTGAGATTCGCGGCCGTCGCGTGGGTGCGCAGCTGAGACGAGAGCGCGGCCCGCGTGAGTTCTTTGGTGCTGGTCTTGCCGGCCGAACCCGCAATGGCCACCACCGTGGCTGGCAGGTGGCGCCGGCGCCAGCGGGCCAGGTCGCCCAAGGCGACCAGAGTGTCGGGCACGCGATAGAGGCGGTCGGCGGGCACCCCCGCCACGTCACGCGACACCACCGCGGCTCCCGCCCCCGCCTCCAGGGCCTCGGCCACAAACCCGTGTGCATCGAAATGCTCGCCAACGAGCGCCACGAAGAGGTCACCCGGCTGCAGCGAACGCGTGTCGGTGTGCACGCGGGTGAAGGTCGGCTCGCCCGCCTGCGGCGCGCTCTGCGGGCCGAGGCCCAGCGCAGCTCGCACGGCGGCGTCGCTCCACACAAACGAGGCGCCGGCCCCCACCGTGGCGGCCGCGCTCACCGGGCCCCCACGAGCTGCGCCATCGCATGCCCTACAATCTCGCGCTCGTCAAAGGGCAGACGGCGCCCGGCGAGCTCCTGCGTGCGCTCGTGCCCCTTGCCCGCCAACACCACCACATCGCCCGGCTGCGCCTCTGCGAGCGCGCCTTCGATGGCGCGACGGCGGTCGACCTGTCGATGCACCGAGCTCCCGCTCAGCCCCACCGCCAGATCATCCAAGATCGCGTCTGGGTCTTCGGAGCGGGGATTGTCAGAGGTCAGCCAGACGCGATCGGCCCACCGCCCCACCGCCCGCGCCATCGGTTCGCGCTTCGTGCGATCGCGGTCGCCCCCGGCGCCAAACACCACGACGAGACGCCCCTGCGTCAGCGGACGCAGCATCGCCAGTACCCGATCGAGCGCATCAGGCGTGTGCGCAAAATCGATCAGCACGGTGAACGGGGCGTCGACCACCACCTCGAGGCGCCCGGGCACCGCAGGCGCGCTCGCCAGACGGGCCGCCACGTCATCGAGCCCATACCCAGCCGCCAGCGCCACCGCAGCCGCGGCCGTCGCGTTTTCGATGTTGAACTGGCCCGGCAGAGGCAGATCAACCAGCGCCGAGCGCCCCTGCCAAAGCAGCTCAAAGCTCGATCCATGTGCCGACACCGACCTTACCCGGGCCTGCAGATCGCAGGGCGTGGTGCCGGCCCGGCCTGCGTCGTCGGCCGGCGACGTGCCCTCCGACCCGATGACGGCAAAGCGCACCATGCTCGGCGTCGCGATGCCATCCCACGCCGAGTCAGCTGCATTGACCACGGCCACGCCATCAGACGCCAACAGGTCAACCAGCCGCAGCTTGGCCGCGCGATACGCCTCGAGCGTGCCATGATAGTCGAGGTGATCTTGCGACAGATTCGAGAAGACCACGGCATTGAAGCGCACCCCGTCGAGACGATGCTGATCGAGTGCATGCGATGACGCTTCGAGCGCCACGGTCTTGACGCCCTCGTCAGCGAGCTCGGCAAGGCGCTGGGCCAGTTCGACCGGCCCCGGAGTGGTCAGCGCTGCAGCGGCAGGCCGCAGCTTGCCGTCCGGCCCAGTGACACCAAGGGTGCCGAGGGTCGCGGCCGGGCCTCGCGCGGCGAAGAGATGCCGGATCAGGGCCACGGTCGTTGTCTTGCCGTTGGTGCCGGTGACCCCCACAAGGTGGAGCCGCTGCCACGGCGAGCCCCACAGCACATCGGCGGCGAGAGCGGCGGCTTGGCGGCCATCGCGTACGATGATCTGCGGCACAGCGATGTGATCAATCTTCCGCTCCACGATCACGGCTACCGCCCCCTGAGCACAGGCCTGCGGCACGAAGGCATGCGCATCAACCGCGGTGCCCGTCCATGCCACGAAAAGGTCGCCGGCCTGCACCTGTCGCGAGTCCTGCTTCACACCATGAATCGACACGTCCCCCGAGCCGATGACCTCGCTGACGAGGCCGGCGGCTTGGAGGACCGAGACGAAGCGCTGGAGCGGGAGGGCCACCGGTGTCACCGATCGAGCCTCCCATCTTGGTCGGCCCGCACCCGGGACTGTGACCCGGCACGAGAGGCTCCGCGCGGCGCGCGGGTTGAGGTCTGGAGGCGAACGGTGTCTCCGGGCGTCAGAATCGTTCCAGGTGCCGGCGACGACGTGGTCACGTAGCCGCCCAGCCCGCTCCCTTCGATGGGGAGCGCGACCCGGAATCCCAGCGCGTGCAACTTTCTTGCCGCTGTGCGCACAGCGACTCCACGCAGGTCGGGAATCACGTTGGGCGCCAACACCGACGAGGTGCTCAGGTCGGCGTTGCCATCGGCATCTGCATCAGGCGACCCGGCACCCGTGGTGAAGGTCGCGAGCGCATCGAGGCGCCCCCGACTGCTCGCAGAGGCAGCCTGATTGCCGAGTGCCCGAGGCCCTTGGCTTGATGCGTCGCCGACGGCAGCCGTGCGCGCGAGCGCCTGCCCGTCTTCATCAGCGCGCTCGGCTTCGGCGCGAGCGCGGGCCCGGTGTTGAGCGGCTTCGAGCAGGGCGCTGCGATTAAGCGGGCTGCGACGCGAAGCGATGGCGGCTTCCATGGCGGCGCGCGTGACCGGGGCGGCCACCGCTCCACCGTAGTACGCCCCCTTGGCGCGCTCCAGCTTCACGAAGACCACGAGTTGTGGGTCTTCTGCCGGAAAGAATCCGGCAAACGATGAGAAGTAGGCGCCCTGCTCGTATCCACCTGAGGCTGCATACATGCGCGCCGTGCCGCTCTTGCCGGCCACCGAAAAGGCGCCCAGCTGCGCGTTGGTGCCCGTTCCCTCTTCGACCGCCTCAACCAAGACTTCTCGCAGCTGATCGGTCACCGACGAATCCACCACCCGGCGTACGACCCGGGGCGTCCACTCCTCAGTCTTGCCACCGGCGTGCTCAACCTCCCGTACAAGCCGAGCCTCCATCAGGCGCCCGCCGTTGGCCAGGGCCCCATAGGCCATCGCCATCTGGATCGGCGTCACGGCGATCTCGTATCCGATCGCCAACGACTGAGGTGACTGCGCACTCCACTGCTCGGGGCGACGCAGAAATCCCGACGACTCGCCCGGCAGAGGCAGCCCCGTGGGCAATCCGAAGCCGAAGTCCCGAAGATTTTCGTATTGCTGACCGTGATCGAGCGCGACTGCGGCCTTGGCGACGCCCACGTTTGACGACTCCTGAAGCACCTGTGCCAAGGTCATCACCCCGGAGCCGTGCACGTCATTGAGCACTCGGCCGTTGATGCGCCACGAGCCGTTGCCGATGTCAATGCTGTCTTCGAGCGACGCGAGGCCATTGCGCAGTAGAGCGGCAATGGTGAATGGCTTGAGCGTCGAGCCCGGCTCGTACGAGGTCGTGAGCGCTGAAAGCGCATCGGCACGCCCTTCGCGCACGCTCGCCAGCGCCAAAATCTCGCCCGTCTGCGGGTCGGTGATCAGCAGATCACCGGCGGCGGCCTCGGTGCGATCCATCGCCTCGTTGAGTGCCTGCTGTGCGATCTCTTGAAGATCGAGGTCGAGCGTCAGCGTGACCTCGCCACCGGCGAGCGGCTGCTGAACGTCGAAGACCTGCCCGGGCATGGGGCGCCCTTCTCGATCGCGGGCCACGATCTGGCGTCCGGGACGCCCCTGCAAGATCGAGTCAAAGGCCTGCTCGATGCCGCCGCGCCCCTGCCCGTCGATGACGCGGCCGATCACGCCGAGCGCGAGGTCGCCGTGAGGCAGATCGCGGCGCAGCTCACGCGTGAGATGTACGCCGTGCACCCCACCCAGCACCTCTCGCACGCCGGGATCGAAGACGCCCGGAATCACGACCCAGCGCTCGTCCAAGTCAACGGCCCGGGCCGCGCGCGACGGACTGATGTTGAGCGTCTTTTGAAGCAGGTCTCGAACCGCCTCACGATCCCGCACCTCATTGGGTGCAACGGCGACCTTGTAGACCTCCCGGCTCACAGCCAGCGGCACACCGTCACGATCGAGAATGGCGCCTCGCGGGGCCGGCACATCAGTGCTCATGCGATGCTGGGCGTCGGCCATCTGCTCCCAGCGTGCCTGGTCGATCAGCTGAAGCTGCACGGCACGACCGACCAGCACGACCGAGGCGACGGTCCACCCGGCCAGCAGCAGTTTGCGGCGCAGGTCGAGACGCGGGCGGTAGCGAGCCCCCGGGGTCATAGCTCACCCCCGTCGAGCAGCACCTGCTCCATGGCTGATGGCAGGTGCATGCCAAGTCGGTCCCGTGCCTCGGGCACAATGTGGCCGCGGCTCGAGAGTACCTGGATGCGTCGCTCCAGTTCTGCGGATTCCGCGCGCGCCAGAGACAGATCTCGCTCAGTACGATCGAGGGTAGACAGCACCTCCAGCGCACGCGCTTGGCGCCAAGCGACGAGGCTCAGGGAGCCCAGAAGTACCGCGAGCGCGAGCGCGAATCGAAGTGTGCCGGCCAGCGGAGAGCGAGGTGGAGGGCGCATGCGGCTCATGCGGCCTTCCTCCATGCGCGCAACACGGCGCTGCGCGCGCGAGGGTTGGCCTCGATCTCGTCGGCGGAGGCCCGCACGCCTCTTCGGGTCAGCGTCTCGCCCAGCGCCCGGCCCCGGCACGTGCAAACCGGCAACTCCGAGGGACAGACACAGGCCCGACTCCAGTCGCGAAACGCATGCTTCACGATGCGGTCTTCGAGCGAGTGGTAGGCGATGACCACGAGCACGCCCGAGCCCGCAAGCGCATCGCGGAGCTTGGGAAGCACGCGCTCCAGCGCTTCGAGCTCGCCGTTGACGGCGATGCGCAGCGCCTGAAAGATGCGCGCCTTGTCTTGATGCGTGGTCGAACGGCCGAGCACACGCGTGAGAACACCGACAAGGTCATCGCTGGTGGCAAAGGGCGTCACTTCACGGCGGGCGACAATCGCCTTGGCCAGCGCGCGGGAGCGTCGCTCTTCCCCGTATTCGTAGAAGATGCGTGCGAGCTCCGTCTCGCTCTCTTCGTTGAGCAGGTCGGCAGCGGTCGGGCCCTGCCCCGCCATGCGCATGTCGAGGGGAGCGCCTTCCCGAAAGGTGAAGCCCCGGCGATCGAGGTCGATCTGATGCGAACTGACGCCGAGATCGAGCACGACCCCATCGAGCGCCTGTTCCGAGACCCGGGCGTCGTCGAGCGCACGATCGAAGCGGGCTTCGACGAAGCAGACGCGGTCGCCAAAGGGAGCCAGCCGGGCCCGCGCCGCGGCCAGCGCCTCGGGATCACGATCCACGGCAATGAGTCGACACGTCGGGCACCGCTCCATCATCAGTGCAGCGTGCCCGCCCCCGCCTACCGTACCGTCAAGCAGAACTTTTTCGTCGTGGGGGTCGATCCAACCAAGTACCTCAGAGGCCATCACCGGCTCATGCTGAAAGTCGGGATGTGCGCTCACAGCGACCTCAACCGAAGAGTTCGTGTGAGACGTGAGCCAGATCGTCACCCGCGGCCTGCTGGACGGTGGAGCGATAGGTCTTCGGATCCCAGAGCTCGATACGGTCAAGGTTTCCGGTGACGAGCACCGCACCTGCCAGCCCAGCCCCCTCCTGCAGCCAAGCGGGCACGAGAATGCGCCCCTGCTTGTCGGGCGAGACCTCTACGGCGCGCGCAACCATCTCTCGCACC
>CAYVPD010000050.1:0-8472 GCA_964453545.1 uncultured Gemmatimonadaceae bacterium | reverse complement strand
GGCTGTCGGCGAGACGCCTCCGACAGGTTAAAGCCGACGTACATGCGTCGGGTACCTTCGACCGCCTGCACCTCAGCACGCCCGGAGTTTTCAATGGCCTCAATCTGTTCGGGCACGACATTCGTGATCAGGTCAACATTGCCGGCGATGAGCTCGGCGGCGCGGGTTGATGCCTCGGGAATGATGCGCCAGACGATACGCTCGAAGACACCGGGCTCACCCACTTTTTCGAGCACAACCTGCGAACCACGAGTCCACGATGCGAGTCGGTACGGGCCCGAGCCGATAGGGTTGGTGGCAGCTTCATCAAGCGTCATCTGCTCGTAGCTGTCTTTGCAGTGAATGTAGACCTCGGTGAGCAGACCAAAGGCGATCGGGTTGCGCTGCGCGATGTTGACCTGCACCCGCAGGTCGTCGAGCGCCTCAGCGTTCTCGAAGCCAATCGACGTGAAGACAAAGCCAGGCGTGTTGCCGGTGAAGCGATTGGCTGGGTCGGCGGTTCGGTTGAACGAATAGGCCACATCTTCGGCCGTCAGTGCCTCACCATCGTGGCAGGTGAGGCCGGGCTTGAGCGTGTATACGTAAGCCCGTCCGTCATCTGAGATCTCGAGTGACTCCGCGAGTTCAGGCTCATGCTCGCCTCTAGGGCCCAAAGAATACAAGCTCGCAAAAATGTGTCGGGCGACGTTGGCGTTGTCGCGGGCCGAGATCATGCCGGGCTCAAACGTCGTCAAGTCTGCGCTAAGAGCAACCGTGAGTGTGTTGTCGACTGGCGCCGCACAGGCCGCAAGCCCGAGCGCGAGCCCAGTCAGCCCGATCGTTTTCCCGACTCGGCAGTTTCTGATGACCTTCATCGATGCACCCTCCAGTCAGTTGAGGCTCACGGTCGTCTGTTGTTCTGCTGAACGAATACAGGCATCTATCATGCGAAGCGAATTCAGGTGGTCAGCCCCCGAACAGGCAGGCGGCTCACCGCGAATGAGGCGACTGGCGAAATCGTCCAACAGCCCTCGTGCATCATCGACCCAGGGCTCGGACGCGGGCAGGGGTACGGGTGTGAGGTGCTCGTCAGGTCGCCGGGCGCAGTACAGGTCGCCGAACATGTCGCGCTGCACGGCGATTCCGTTGCGGCAGTCGGTACGCCAATCGAAGCCGAGACTTTGCCAATTGCCGGCCCAAGTGCCCTGGTATGTGACCTCAAGCCCTCCCTCAAAGGTCAGAAGCGCGCTCACGTTGGCATCACCCCGGTACATCGACCACGAGGGATTGAAGGTGCGGGCAGAGATGCGAACGGGCTCAGCCTCGTAGACGAATCGGAGCAGGTCAAAATGATGGATCGACTGCTCCCAGAGCATGGGCTGAGGCATGGCCAGGGGATACCGATTGAGGCTTGGCTGCCAGCCATCTCGCCAGCGCTCATAGGTGAAGCGCCCGAATTCAGGGGGGCCTAGTTGGTCGGCGGCAAAAAGAGCTTTGAGGCCGCGGGTGACCGTGAGATACCGAAAGTTCAGGGCCACGCTCAGCGACACACCAGCCCGATCCGCCTGCTCGACGAATGAAGCCGCCGTTGCCAAGGAATCGGCCAGCGGCTTCTCTGCCAAGATCGCGAGGCCCGCTCGGCAGGCGTCAGCGATCTGCGCTTCGCGCCCGGCTGGCGGGGTGCAAAGTAGCGCCACGTCGGCGTCAGTAGCCGTAAGAACTTCGGCGATCGATGCCCCCCACACGAGTTCGGGGCGCTCGCTCGCAGCCGTCGCTCTCCGGGCGGCATCAGTTTCAACGGCGGCGACAATCTGGCAGTCGGGGTGCTCATCGAGCACGCGACGCCAGATACGTGAGCGAGCCCCGAGGCCCACCAGCACAAATCGAAGGGGCGCCGTCACGCAGCCCCCCTCAAGCCAGCGAGAAGGTGGCCGAGCCCCACGCGGGGCTCCGTCCAGCTGAAACCCTCGAGAGCCGCCACCTGGCTCGGAGCCATTGGGGGCTTCAGGGGAGCCGACGGCCGGATCGAGACGATCGGCACCCCACCGGCTGCGGCAGCTACCTCGGCGGCGAGCGTCTGGTCGCGGCATACATGCCCACTCGTAAGGTGCATGGGTCCCGGCAAGGTCCCACCGTCGACCAGACGCACGAGGGCGGGGACCAAATCTGGCGTATACGTCCAGTCCCGCTGGGGATTGTCGGTGCGCACGACGAGTGGTTCGCCTGCGCGGGCGGCCGCGATCCACTCCGCGACCGGCGATAGCGCACGCCGGCTGGGACGCAAACATTCGTCCGGGCCGAACAGATAGCCGAGCCGCACTACATGAACGCGAGTATGCTTGTTTAGCGCCGTAGGCACGAGCTGCTCAGCAGCCCGTTTGGCGACGGCATAGGGGTGGGTCGCAGAGGGCGTGTGAGAATCCAAAAGGCTGTGCGTGGCATCGCCGTGCTGAAACACGCCAGATGAACTCAAAAAGACGAACGCATCGGGGCGGCACTCGGCCGCATGACGGACAACGGCCTCGAGCGGATCAAGGTTCAAGCGCATGTAGGCGAGGTCCGACACCCCCAGCTGTTCTGGGGATGTCGTGACCCACGCTGCGTGAATCACGAGATCTGCCCGCGGCAAATTGTCTGGTACGCCCGCTGACAGGTCAGCGCGGACCCACCGCACGAGCCGCTCGGCCTGGAGGTTCACCGAGTTCTGCGTTGGCACCCCGGGCTCCGCCGTACTCAGCGGGTCGCTCGGCTCCAAATCCAGTGCAATCACCTGCCACCCAAGCTGCGCGAAGCCGTGCACAAGCGCCCGGCCGACAAAGCCATCGGCCCCGGTAATCAGCACCTGTGCCGGCCTCATGCGCCACGCACCGCGATATCAGACGGGTTGAAAGCGGCTAACGCTGCAAAGTGTTCAGACACAAGCTGGATGGCCTGGTCAAGTTGCCGCTCTTCGAGCGCGACGATGATCGGGGGGTGAGCCCGGGCAATGTCACGTAGATCGACATCAAGGTCGTTGCGCAGCGACATGATCTGGTGAATGCGCAGGTAGAGGCCATTCCACAGCTGTGCCAGAAGTTCGTGGTCAGCGAGACTGATCATGCAGCGGTGAAAGGTGCCGTCGGCGGCAATCAGCGCCTCTCGATCGTGCACCTCTGCTGCGGCCTCCATGGCTTCGTACGATCTCCACAGATCATCAACCGAGGCCTCCCGAGCCAGAATGCGCGTAACGGCCAACACCTCAAACTGCTGCCGCATCTCGACAATCTCAGACACCTCACGCACAGTGAGCGGCTTCACCCGTTTGCTGCGATAGGCCAGTGACTCGACCAGCCCGTCGTTTTCAAGGTCTTGAATTGCCTCTCGAACTGGGCCTCGGCTCACATTCAGCTGCTCGGCCAACGCCATCTCAGTGATGGTGTCACCCGGCCGCATACGGCCTGTCACGATGGCCTCTCGCAGCCGGTCGGCAACCTGCACTCGTAACGGTGTCTGCTCAATCGGGCCAAGCTTCGAGTCTGTCATGTCCCGATACTCCCGATGCCATCGTCGTGGCCCGCCGCCACGATCGGTACTGATGAGAGGTCAATGTCAACCGGGGGAATGGTGGTGAACTCGTCGTCGTCGCCGCCGCGCCACATCGCGACGACAAAGCTGCCCTCGCCATCGAGCACCGAAATGCCTGCGTGCCATATTCCACGCCGATACACGAGTCCGATGCGCCCCGATACTGCAAAGGCCTGGAGCCCCGCAAGGTCCGGAGCACCCGACTCGAGTGTCGGGGCGACGATAACGACGTAACGCGACACATCGATCGGCATGAAGAGCTGGGCTGTCTTGGGATGGCGCTCTAGCTGCGTCAAGCGGAGCACACCCGACCCCGGCGTGACCCGGTTCAAGTGCATCTGTAGCTCACACCCAGCGACGGAGGGCAGCCGGTCATGCATCAGAACCCGATCGCCGACCCGTGTCGGGGGGCTGAGCAAATCTCCGAAGTCAGCAAATGCAACCGGCGTCAGTGCCCGAAGACCGATCATGCTGGCTCGGGATGCTGACGGGCGCTGCAGGGCGACATCGCGGCCGTTCATAGAACCCGCTCAGGAGGGGGAACCGTAGCACGCCAGTGCGCCGCGAGATCACCCCGCCGGCAGATCCAGACATCGGTGCGCCCCTCGATATGTGCAAGAAAACGGCGCAACCCGCGTGCTCGAGATGGTTGACCGAGAATGCGTGCATGCATTCCAACAGACATCATGCGAGGGTGGATCTCAGCCTCGTCGACCAATTCGTCAAACGCGTCGATAAGCAGGTCGGCGAAGTCTCTACCATTCACAAGCGGCCCACCGACAAGCTTGGCGTCGTTGGTCACGAGCGAATATGGCACCACGAGATGAGCTCGCCCCGCGACCTGCACCCAGTACGGCAGCTCGTCGTTGTAGGCGTCGCTGTCATAGCTGAATCCGCCGTGCTCGACCAGCAGTTCACGCGTGTGTACCGAGGGTGCATAGCGGCAATACCAGCCCTCGGGCGCACGCCCTGTCAGTCGCTCGAGGGTGGCATATGCCTCGGCGATTTCACGGCGCTCGATGTCTCGATCGAGTCGGTAATGCTCGATCCATCGACGCCCATGGCAGACGACGTCCCATTCTGACGCCGCAATCGCCTCAGCAGCCGCAGGATTGCGCTCGAGAGCCAGCGCCGAAGCAAAGATCGTCAGCGGAAGCTCGTGCGCCTGAAACAGTCGAACCAACCGCCAGAAGCCGACCCGACTGCCGTACTCGAACATGCTCTCAGCGGCCAGATCACGCTCGCCCACCGGCACACGCGGCGAGGCGACTTCAGAGAGCGCAGCGTCGGTGCGTCCATCGCCATCGGCAAGCGAGTACTCTGAGCCCTCTTCGTAGTTGAGCACGAAGTTGAGCGCGAGCCGCGCCCCGTTGGGCCAGCAGAGGTCAGGCGGCGAATCTGCATAGCCGACCAGATCACGACGGGGCTCCATGGTCAATCCCGGGTTCCCTCGACCTTGCAGAAAAAGCAGCACCAGTCGCCCGTGGTGACGTTGGGTAACGCGCGCAGGCCAAAGAACATGCCGTCGGCTGGAGCCTCGAGGCGCGCCAGCGTGTCGCCGAATGCGTTGACGATCCGTGCGATCGGGTCTCCCTGCTTCATCATTGTGAGGAATTTGACGCCGGGCTCCGGCAGGAAGATGCCTGACGCAGGAGCGAGTAGAGCCTCTTGCTGCCCCCGGTACCGGGGTGATGGATAGGTGGCCTCGCCCGGATACATCGAATAATGGCGCAGGATGTTGAGAATCGAGTCGGCGAGTTCGCGACCGACGCGCGCGAAGGCCTCAGGTGAGGTCGCCGAGCGCCCACCGAGCTCAACCGTGATGCCCAACTTGCCAATGTCTTTCATGTAGGCCATCGGACTGCCCTTGGGGTTGAACGATGACATGATGCAGCCCCAGCCCGGCCCCATCGCCGTGGCCAGTTCGACCGACTCGGGGCGCTCGTCGACAAAGATGGCCTTGTCGAGGAAGGAGTGCGCACCACCCGAGTGAATCGAGATCTCAAAATCGGCCACAGGCCCCATCGCTGCCGCATGCGCCGCCGCGACGCGCTCGCTCAGATAGCCGTCTGGGCGCCCGGGATAGATGCGGTTCATGTCATAGGTGAAGGTGTCGGCCGGGTTGCCCCGCTGGGCGGCCTCAAAGGCGGGTACATTGATGATCGGGCACATCACCAATGTGCCCGACAGCTGCGCAGGATCGACATCGGCCAGGGCGAGCTGGCAGGCAAGTGGGCCCTCGGGTTCATCGCCGTGGATCGCACCGTTCACCCAGAAGCAGGGCCCATCGCTGGCGCCGTTCACGACGACAACCGGGATCTCGAGTGGGGTGCCCCCGGCCAAGGTGGTCACGGGAATGACCCCACGGGCCACACGACCGGGCTCAGCTGTCGCAGTACCTACGCTCACCACGCGTTCAGTGCTCATGTCAGATTCCCTTGTAGTCTTCGTATTGCTTGAGCTGCTCAGGGGTGTAGACCTGCATGAACTCGATTTCGATGCCCCCAGCCTCATCGTCGAGAAACGCCACCCAGCCCTCGGGGTGCGGGTGCGAGCCCGTCACCTGACAGGCTTGGCAGATGCGCAATGTGGCGCCCTGCTCTTGTGCGTGGGCGAGGGCCGCATCGATATCGTCGACCTCGTAGCAGATGTGGTGGAGCCCCTCGGCTCCACGCTCGGCGATCCACGCGGCGAAGCGCCCGTCGGGCTCGGTCGACTCGCAGAGTTGGTATTCGATGCCGCCGAGATAGAAGAGGGCAACGCGATTCTTCGACTTCGGATAGAACTCGACTGGCGTGTCGCTCGGCACATGCAAAAAGCGCGCGTAGGCCGCAAGCGCCTGCGCGGCGTCGCGCACTGCGAAAGCCATGTGCTTGATGCCGCGAACGTTGGGATTATCTGACTTCAAGGGTCGCACTCCTCGGAAAAACGGACGATCCGGACCCCAAGCCCCGGCTGGGCTCAGGGAGACGCGTGCTCGGCTCGTAGGGCTTTGACCACCTCGGCCATACGGGCCAGTGCCTCGTGAATGCGCGGCACCGACTGGGTCAGCGAGATGCGCGCATAATCATCTGTGTAGTCGCCATACATGCGGCCCGGAAAGATCATGACCCGGGCATCGCGCAACACCCGCTCGCAAAACTCCGTAGCGGGCACGCCGGTCTCGGCCACTCGCGCGTAAACGTAGAACGCGCCCTGTGGCTCAGCATGGGGAATGCCCATCTGCGTACGGCCGTCACACAGCACCTTGCGACGCTCATCAAAGGTCGAGCGGATGTCTTCAACGCAGTCCTGTGGCCCGGTCAATGCTGCGAGCGCGGCATGCTGACCGACGGCTGACGTCGAAATGGCAAACGAGTGGTGAATCTCGGCGAGCGCCGGCATCAAGTCGCCAGGTCCGGCGAAGTAGCCAACCCGCCAGCCTGTCATCGCATAGGCCTTCGAAACGCCCGAGAGCGTGATCGTGCGCTCGCGCATGCCGGGCAGCGCAGCGACCGGCTGCGCGATGTGGCCGTCATAGGTAAGGCGCGCATAGATCTCGTCAGATACCACGAGCAGGTCGTGTTCGACAGCGACTTCGCAGATTCGAGCCACCTCATCGGGCGGAATCACAGTGCCCGTCGGATTGCTGGGGTTGATGAGCACCAGCAGCTTGGACCGGGGAGTAATGTGCTGCCGTAGCAGGTCAGCGGTCAGGGTGAAATTCGTGTCGATGCCTGTGCGCACCTCGACCAGTTTCGCTTCGGTCAATTCGGCGGCCTGTAGATAGGGGTTGTAGCCCGGACACGGCATGAGTAGTTCGTCGCCCGGATCAAGTAGACCAAGCGCTATGATGAACATCGCCTGTTGGCCGCCTGGGGTAACGACGATCTCGTCTGGAGCATACTGGGCGCCACCGTGTGCGACGATGTTGGCCGCAATCGCTCGGCGAAGGTCAGGAATGCCCAGAGGATGCGTGTAGTGCGTAGCTCCCGCTGCGAGCGCCTGTTGTCCCGCACGAACGATGTGCTCAGGCGTGTCGAGATCCGGGTCTCCACGACCCAGCTTGATAACGTCATCGAGCCCCTCGGCGAGGTTCATCATCCGGGTGATAATATGGGCTTCTTTGAGCTTGACCCGCCGAGCGAGCCGACTGCGACCTGTGGTCGTCATAGGGGCTTCAAAGTCCGTAAATTTCGGTGTACTTGTGGGTCAGATAATCGATGTAGGGCACCGGGTTCAGCCCCTCGCCCGTCGTGCGCTGTAGCAGTTCGTCACGCGTATAACGTCGGCCATGGCGATGAATATGCTCGGTCAGCCACTCGCGGATTGGGCGGTAGTCGGCGCGAGCGAGCCCATCGCGAACTTCAGTGTCTTGCTGCGCTTTGGCCGCCAACTGGCCCGCCATCACATTGCCGATCGTGTAGTTGCAGAAGGTGCCAATTTGCCCCGATGACCAGTGCACGTCTTGCAGCACCCCAAGGCGATTGTTTGGAACATCAAGCCCTAGGTATTCCTTGACCTTGGCGTTCCACACGTCGGGCAAATCACGCACGGCCAGGCTGCCGTCGATCAGTGCGGCCTCGATTTCGACGCGAAGCATGACGTGAAAGTCATAGGTGAGTTCGTCAGACTCGACGCGCACGAGACCGGGTTCAACCCGGTTGATCGCGCGCCAGAAGGTCTCGACGTCAATGCCCGCCAGTTCGTCAGGGAACGTGTCGACGAGATCGCCGTAGTTCAGTTCCCAGAACTCGCGGCTGCGACCAACGTGATTCTCGAAGAGCCGGGACTGGCTCTCGTGGGCACCAAAGCTGACCCCACCCACGGCATACAGGCCGATCAGGTCAGTGGCCAACGGCGTGCGGGTGTAAGCAGGGTCACAATACTGCTCGTAGAGCGCATGGCCAGCCTCGTGCAACGCCCCAAAGACGCACTTGGGCATCCATT
>CAYVPD010000049.1:0-8487 GCA_964453545.1 uncultured Gemmatimonadaceae bacterium | reverse complement strand
CGAAGAAGATTCGTCGTTTGCCGAGCGAATTGATTTGGTGCGTCGAACCTTGAAGAAAGGGTTCTGACGCCGATGGTGTGGATTACTTTGGAAATGTGTGGGGAAAAGAGGGTAGTTTTCCACACACCCGCCGCACCGTTTGTGTTGTCTGGAAAACCCCTGTCTTTGTCCACGTTGATTCCACACAGCGAAACCGTCTGATTTTTGGCTCTGCGCCTTGGTTCACGTGCTTTTTTTTGAAACACTCCACACTTCCACACCCTCTTCTACTACTGATCTTTTTATCTTTTAAAAAGAGATTAAGAAAACAGGTGTGGGAATCTGACCGAACCCAAGCCCTCTCGGAGGCCTCATGAAGTTCACGATCACCCGTCACAATCTGCACAACGGCATCGCTGCCGTTTCGAGCAGCATTCCCAGCAAGACGACGCTGCCCGTGTTGTCGAATCTTCTGCTGGAAACGACCGATTCTGGCGTCTGGATCAGTGGAACTGACCTTGATGTGTCGGTACGGGTGCTCGTTCCTGCTGAGATCCACGAGGGAGGAAGCCTTACCGTTCCCGCCAAGAAGCTGCAGGAGATCGTGCGGGAACTTCCTGATCAGCCGGTGGAGATGGTAACTCGAAGCGACCAGATCGAGTTGTCATGTGGACGCAGTCGGTTCAAACTGAACGGACTTCCGGCCGATGAGTTTCCTTCGTTGCCTTCCGTCAATTTCGAAACCGGAATCTCGATCGGAGGAAAAGAGGTCCAGACACTCATTCAGCACACGGCATTTGCGGTTTCGACCGAAGAGAGCCGCCCGATTCTCAACGGCGTTTTGTGGGAGCTTCGTGAGGGGTCCATGCGCATGGTTGCGACCAACGGCCACCGCTTGGCTCGTATGGGTGTGGCTACGGGCCCAGGAACAGTGACCGGTACGGACTTCATCGTGCCTCCGGCAGCGCTGCAGCAGGTACAGCGACTCTTCAAGGACACCGAAGAGATCACGCTCTCGTGGGACAGCGGCGCCGATGGCGGAGCTCGAAAGAATCACCTCGGGTTCAAAACTGGGGGAACCGAGGTCTACACGCGGCTGATCGAGGGCACCTATCCGAACTACGAGCAGGTGATTCCCAAAGACAACGATAAAAAGGCGCGCGTCGAGAAAAAGTCGTTGGAGTCAGCCGTTCGCCGCATGGCTGTGGTCGCGAGTGATCAGACACATCGCATCAGGCTCAACTTTGATTCAAACCGTGTTCAGCTGAATGTGCTGACGCCGGATCTCGGTGAAGGCCATGACGAGCTCGAGGTCGCCTACGAGGGAGATCCGATCGAGATCGGATTTAACGCCAACTACCTGCTCGAGGTGCTGCGCTACATTCCCACAGATGATGTGGAAATCGCGTTTAAAGCTCCTGAGCGTGCCGCGACATTGGTGCCCATCGTAGCCGAAAATGTGGCTCCGATCGACTACCTCTGCTTGGTCATGCCTCTGCGTCTTCTCGACTGAGGCAATGTCGGAAGATCGTCAGACTTCACGGGCCAAGGCGAGCAATTCCTGGCCCGTGAATACGGCGACGAGGTCGTAACCGGCTTCTCTGAGTCGATCGCGGCCGCCCTCTTCGCGGTCGACCAAGGTTAGTACGCCCGCCACCTCATGCCCGGCGGCTTCGAGAATCTCGATGGCTTTCAGCGCACTGCCCCCCGACGTCATCGAGTCTTCAACCACGAGACAGCGGGAAGCGGGGGGCAGTCCGCCCTCAATCTGTTGCGCCGTGCCATGCCCTTTGGGCTCTTTGCGCACAGAGAATGCATCGGTGGGAGCGCCTCGGTCAAAGCTTTCTCGGGCAATGGCGTAGGCCACCGGATCGGCTCCCATCGTCAGGCCGCCTACATGACTGAACGACCAGCCTGTTGAAGCAACGATGTCCCAGGCGACTTTGCCTGTGAGGGCCTGACCCTCAGCAGACATCGTCGTGCGGCGGGCATCGATGTAATATGAAGAACGAGCGCCGCTGGCGAGTGTAAACTCTCCAAGCCGCACACTGCGATCTACGAGCAGTCGTTTCAATCGATCTCTGGCGTCCATGGCGCTGACTCTCACATGCCGACTCCACTACCGTCAACCCCGATCTGTCGAGCACTGGCAACGATACTGTTGTCTGTGGGGGTTTTGGCGTGTGGAGATCCCGGGTTGGCCGACCCTGACTCCTTGCGATTTGCCCAGCGTGGCTCGGTACAGATCGCATTGATCTCTCCGCTTGCATTAGGTGAAGGAACACTCGAACAAACGCTTGAATGGCGATCTGAAGGGCCATGGACACTCACTGAGAAGGTGACTTACGGCACACGGATCGGCGACGTCAATCAGCGTAAATCGAGTGTGCTGCCTGAAGTCGCTGCAGGTCAGTATGCGCAATGGATCACCCAGGTGAACGACAATCCGGGGCTGAGCTTGTTTGTCTCGGGGCTCTCGAGCGATCTCGAACCCGAGTGTCTGTTTCCAGCATCGACACTGACATTGACGCTCAATGACGAGTCGACCCGAACGGCGCGCTCGTGGATCCGTTGCGTTCAGGGGTTCTTGTCGACCTTGACGCCCGTCGGATCGGGTCCTGACCCCGGGGCTCCTCGCGTCGCCAATGTCGCGACCCTCGCTCGAGATTTCACACTGGGTCAAGATTTCGTAAGTGCGTTTGGTGGCACGCTTCCCTTTGGCACTCTCGCGCACGGTGACGTTCTGCAAACCGGCCCGGACCAACCCGAAGTGATTTCGAGCGCAGCAGGGCTCAGCCAGTGGTGGTCGCGGCTGAATCTGCCGAGTCAGAGCCTGCCCTCGGTCGACTTCGAGCAAGAGACCGTGATTTTGGCGGCCGTGGGACAGCGACTCGAAGCTGGTGACAGCGTCGACGTAAGACGAATCCTCCCTGTAGCTCAGGGCACGATTGTGGAATTGGTGCTGCAGGTACCGGGAGATTTCTGCTCACCTGCAGAGCGCCGGCACTTTCCGTATCACGTCGTGGTGGTTCCGAAGCTGCGTGCGCCGATCCGGTTTTCGCAGCCTGTATCCATTGAACGGATTCCTTGCGGTTGAACCTGCTTCCAACGGTGTCGATTCGGCGCAGGTTCGTGCTGGTGCTGGGCCTATTTGCCTTTGCACTCGCCGGGCTCTTTGGTTTGGTCGCATGGCGTATCGCGGGTAGTGCGCTGGAGGCAGAGCTCGACCAGCGAGTTGAGCAAGTTGCGGGGGCGTTTGCCCGCACGAGAGCGCAATCTGACCTGCTACTGGCCTTGCAACCCGGTGACGAAGAATCGCTGGCCTTCACAGGCTATCAAGCGCAGCTCGATACCCTGAGTCGGTACTTCGTCGAAGAAGCTTGGATTTTCACCGCGTCAGATCGAAGAGCTCTGGTCACTTCGCGACCTGCCGATTCGGTGGCGATCGGCGATCCTCTTCGCTTCTTGGAGCCGTGGGACCCTGATATTCGCGTGGCCTTGCGTGACGGTTCGTCGTCAACGCCGTTGTTTGAGGCCGAGGGGTTGGCCTACAAATACGGCTTTGTCTCAGTTGGCGGTGGGGCGGTACTCGGAGTCCTCATGCCGGTCGACTTGTATGCGCCGCTTGGCCGCCTGCAGAGAGGATTATTGTTCGGTAGCCTCGTTTCGCTTCTGCTCGCATTTGGGCTTGGGTCATTTCTTGCCGCTACCGTGGCCTTGCCCCTCGAGCGCCTCGGCCGCGCAGCGGGCCGAATCCAGAGAGGGTACCTCGATCGCCCCGTGAAATTGGATCGCCGAGACGAGCTCGGAAGACTGGCTGAGGCCATGGAGCTAATGCGCCAAGGGGTGCTCGAACGCGATGAACAGTTGCGCCTCATGCTGGCTCAGGTCGCACACGAGATCCGCAACCCCCTCGGTGGCCTCGAACTTTTCGCGTCAGCAGCAGCTGATACCGAAGATGTTGAAGAGCGGCAGCGCTTGATTGGCCGGGTGCGGGGAGAGGTCGCCGCCTTGAATCGCATCATCGACGATTTTCTTACCTTCGCGCGGCCGATCCAACCAGATTCGGCGCCAGTAGATCTTCGCGAAGCCGTTCGCGATGCGTTGGACTTGTTCGAGGCCCAGGCCCGCAAGAACGTCATCGACACTGAGGTACACCTGCCCGCTGAGTCGCTTCTGGTGCTCGCAGACCACGACCAGGTCAAACGCGTGATTTTGAACCTACTGCAAAATGCAGCTTCGGTGTCCAAGCGAGTTGTGGTGCGAGGATTTCTGACCGGCGGAGAGGTTGTCGTCTCGGTAGCCGATGACGGCCCTGGCATTCCCGAAGATCAGAGGGAACGCATCTTTGAACCTTTTGTGACTGATAAAGAAAAGGGCGCGGGCCTCGGGCTGGCGATTGTGCGAAAGACGATGGAGGCCTTTGGGGGTCGGGTCATCGTGATTCCTGCGACCGACGATGACGTTGGGAGTGGTGCCGACTTCCGGGTATATTTCCGGGGCTTCGAAGAACTTCCGCCTCTCCGTTCTCAGGGCTGAGATCATCCATGGCGACTATTCTCATCGTCGACGACCACGACTCCATGCGCGAAGGGTTGGAATTGCACCTTCGTCGTCGTGGCCATCGCACGCTGTCCGCCACGGGTGGGCAAGCGGGCATCGACCTGATCGAAGAGACACCAGTTGATCTGGTGATCACTGACATGAAGATGTCGCATGTTGATGGTATGACCGTGCTCCGGCGCGTGAAAGAAATCGCGCCCGAAACCGAAGTGCTCGTGATTACGGGCTACGGCACAATCGAGACCGCGGTCGAGGCGATGAAGTTGGGAGCCGCCGACTTCATCACCAAGCCGTTCTCACCCGAAGAGTTTGGGGTCAAGGTGGAGAGACTCCTGACCGACCGGGAGGAGAAGGCTCGGCTGCGTAAAGAAAACATGGCCCTGCGCGTCGAAAATGCGGCGCTGCGGGACGAGGGTGAAACCCGATACGGCGAGATTGTCGGCGACTCGTCGGCGATGCGAAACGTCTTTCGCTGGATCGAGCGAGTGTCTCGAAGTGATTCGACCGTCATGATCTACGGCGAATCCGGGACCGGCAAAGAGCTCGTTGCTCGGGCGGTTCACGCCGGGTCACGCCGCAACTCAGGTCCCTTCATCAGAGTCAACTGCGGAGCGCTGGCTGAGGGGTTGCTCGACTCTGAGTTGTTCGGGCACGAAAAAGGCGCCTTCACGGGCGCAGAACGGCAGCGTCGTGGCCGATTTGAGCTCGCGGACGGCGGCACACTGTTTCTTGATGAGATCGCGACCGTTAATACCGCAACTCAGGTGCGCCTGCTCCGTGTCCTGCAGGAGCGCGAGCTCGAGAGGGTCGGGGGCGAAAGCACGATTCCCGTTGACGTCAGAATCATTGCCGCCACGAATACACCACCTGACGAACTGGTAGAGGGCGCAGGTTTTCGCCAGGATTTGTTCTACCGGCTGCACGTCGTGCCGATCGTTCTGCCTCCGTTGCGAGAGCGTAAAGAAGACATCAAGGCATTGGTCGATCATTTCCTTGCCAAGCTGAAGCCTCGCACGGGTTCGCGGGTGCATGAGGTTTCAGACGCCGCGGTCGACCGGCTCATGCAATGGCATTGGCCCGGGAATGTGCGCGAGTTGGAAAACGTCATCGAACGCGCACTCGTGCTCGCTGAAGGTGAGGCGCTCACGGCTGATGACTTGCCTTCGTTGAGAGAGAACGGAGGTGGGTCCAACGGTGCGGCGATTTCTGCATTTCCGACCATGCCGGGCTCGACAGGCTTGGACGACGGTACAGATCTGAACCAAGCCATGGAGGCACTCGAAGAGCGGTTGCTGCGCGAGGCGATGGAAAAGGCCGAAGGCGTCAAAGCCGAAGCCGCCCGCCTTTTGGGGCTGAAGGCGAGTGCGCTGTACTACAAGCTGGAGAAATACGGAATCGAGGGGTGAGGTTGACGATCTCTCGATTCAAGGGCGCTCGCAGAGCGACACTCCCGACGGCGTTTGTTCTGGCCCTCGGGGTTGGACTGGCGTGGTCCCATCCGTCGTCAGCCCAGAGCAAGAGCCCGTCGCTCGCGGCTCTTGAACTCCAATATCAGGCCGCAGTCGAGAGCTACGAGGCGGCGTTGGCGGCTCGCCAGGTGGTTGAAAGCCAGTGGAGAGCTGCTCTGGACTCGGTGAGCTTGGCGCGAAACTCTGGAGACCAGCCACGGTTTGACCAAGCGTCGTCTGCATTCTTGCTTAGATCTGACGAGTTTGATCGTCTCGATGCTCGCGTGCAGGAAGCCGGCCTAAGTGTGGCACAGTATCGGGCCGACCTGCTTTCAGCGATTGAAAGCGAAGTTGAACAGCTGGCGGCACGAGCGGGAGGTTCGACCGATGCCGACCTGCGCACGTCCCTCGCCACCTTGGCTCGCGACCTGCAAAACCAATACCGCGACCTGCTGGCTGAGCAGAACGAGAATCTCATTCCCACCCCGGTGTTTTATCCCGGGTCATTGGCCTACAACCCTCGTGACACACCCGACTTGTTGCAGGCCAAGGCCCAGTTGGTCGAGCGTCGTATTGCCTCGGTCCAGGCACAGCTTGCCGAATCTGACGACCGCATCAATGATCTCGAGCGCTTGAATCGCTTGCGACGTCAGCAGGGAAACTTCAATGCTCCCTTGGACCGCTTTGGAGATGTGCAATTGCCCGTGGTGACCGGGGGTCAGGGCACAGGGCAGGTCGAGGTTGTCGGTGACAGTACAGGGTTGCAACCACCGTCACTTGAAGAGCAACTCGCCAGTTGGCGTCTTCAAAAAGCGCAGCTTCTCGTGCTGCTCGAACAGCTCGAAGAAAACCTGCGTCGCTTCAAGTCCAGACTTGGCACCCAGACGGAGGGAGCGTGATCACCATGAGATCCGTTTTCGCTCCTTTGTGGTCATCAATGCGAGTCTTGACCCTCTTGCTCGCTTTCGGCGCTCAGAGCGCGCTTCCGCGGGCTGTTGCTGCACAGACCTGGCAAGACCTTGTGGTCACGATGGGCATGAGTGGCGAGGCCTACGACGGTAATCTTGCCAGCGCGACGGTACCGCTCGTCGATTCGACCAACAGTGTCGGGGCGGCGGTTGCGGAGACGGGGATTCGCGGCGGACTCCTGCTCTATTCAAGCAACCGAACCCTCATTTCGACTGATTTCGATTTGGGTCTCCGCCAGTTTCTCGCGTCCGGGTTTGCGGTACGTGATTTCGCGCCCCGAGAGACCACGGGCCGCCTGCGTCTTGCGATGAATCGTCGCTGGGCGAGCGTCGGATCTCTTCGCGTGCTCGCCGAAGGACGCTCTCGGCGCATGGATGATCGTCCGCCCATGCCATTGTTCCTGCAGCCTGGCTACGACCGCCTGTTTGGATCGGTGCAGTTCACCACCCTCCCGATCGATGGATTGACCATCGACGTGAGCGTCGATGCAGAGCAGGCGGACTACGATGCTCCCGAGGGTGTGCCCCAGATCGACTTGCTCGATCGTGACAGTCGAGGTTTGGGTGTCGGGTTGACCTGGGGTCAGGGCTACAACATTCGCTTCCATGGCACGTATCGCGCGGTCGACTTCTCGAAGCAGGCAAGCTTTGTCGGCTCAGAGCCGTTTCGCCAAGACCGCATGCTTACTGTGGGCGCGGCGTGGCGGTGGCAGGGCGATGTGCTCGCAGAACTCGGAGTCGATGCGATCGTGAATCGCTCAAACTCCCGCCGGCCGGAATATGATGCGGTCAGTTTCCGTGCCCGCCTAGGCGCGCCGCTGCCCGTGTGGGATCTCGGCGTCAACCTGTATGGGGTACTGACGGGCAAGAGCTACGTCGACGAAACGCCGTTTGCACGGCTGGTTCCGGGAGAAGAAGCTGACAACGCTTCGGTCGTTTATCTTGATGTGAACCGGCCCATGTCTTCGCAGCTCGATGCTGCGCTTCGCTTCGGGTTCACCCGGGCTGAAACTGACATCGGCAACTCGTACTTCAGACGCTACGGACTCAGCCTGCTTCTGAGTTACCGGCCCAACCTGCCTTAGCCTGCAGCGGCCTCGTCTGGCAGCGCTACAAGTCCACCGAAGCGGCGTTCACGTGATCGGTAGATCTTGAGGCATCGAGTCAGCTCATCGGCATCAAAGTCGGGCCACATCTCGTGCGAGAAGACGAATTCGGCGTAGGCGCACTCCCAGAGCAGAAAGTCTGAAATGCGCTGCTCGCCACTGCTGCGAATCAGCAGATCGACGTCAGGGGTTGGCCCACCACAGTTCGTCACGTCGCCGATGGCTGCGGCAAACTGCTCGCGGTCAATCGGGCTGTCGCTGGTGCGCAGGGCTTCGGCGGCCGCCACCAGGGAGTCCCGGGCCGAATAGTCGACAGCAATTCTAAGGTGCAACTCGGTACCCTGCTTTGTTGCCTCTTCTGCGGCCTCGGCTGCGGCTTTCACTCGAGTCGGAAGGCGGTCCGTGCGACCGATGACTGACAAC
>CAYVPD010000048.1:0-8512 GCA_964453545.1 uncultured Gemmatimonadaceae bacterium | reverse complement strand
CGTCGACAGCCGCGTCGGCGCCGCGATTGTTTCGCTGCCGAAAGCCGCGCTGCGATCAGCTCGCCCCGCTCCGTGATCTGCGGCCGAAGGGCGCGCTTCAGCAGGTCATGGCTGACGGCCGCTGAGACAACCAACAGCAGCCCGGCGGCCGTCGACAGCGCGGCGGCCAACCCTCCCGCCGCCACAAGACCGACCACCCAGTCAGGCAGCCCTGAAATCTCAGGATTGGCCAACACCATGATGTCGGGGTCGACGGTCAACTCGTTGGGCGTTTCTGAGGCCGGCCCCATGTACTGAATGCGCCCGTCTCCATTGAGGTCTTCAAAGCGCAGCAGCCCTGTGGCCTCCCAGTTGCTGAACCACGCAGGCACTTCGCTGTAGGGTGTGTCGCGTACACTCGCGATCAGATTGGTGCGCGCAAAGGCTGCAACTGCGGGGGCCGTGGTATAGAGAATGGCGATGAAGACGAGCGCCCACCCTGCCGAAATTCGGGCATCTCGCACGCGAGGCACGGTGTAAAACCTGATGATCACATGCGGCAGCCCCGCCGTGCCCACCATCAGCGCCGCAGTGATCGCAAATACGTCGAGCGTCGACTTTGTGCCATCTGTGTAGGCCGCAAAACCGAGCTCCTGATGCAATCCGTCGAGACGCGCCAGCAGCGGTGTGCCTGAGGCGAGATCTTGTCCTCCGAGACCCAGTTGCGGTATCGGATTGCCCGTGATCATTAGTGCCAAGAAGATGGCCGGCACCAGATAGGCAAAGATCAGCACGCAGTACTGCGCCACCTGCGTGTAGGTGATGCCCTTCATGCCGCCGAGCACGGCATACGAAAAGACGATGCCCATGCCGATCACCACGCCGGTGGTGACATCGACCTCGAGGAACCGGCTGAAGACCACGCCGACCCCACGCATTTGCCCGGCCACGTAGGTAAACGATACGAAGATGGCGCAGAGCACAGCCACGACGCGCGCCACCTGCGAGTAATAGCGATCCCCCACGAAGTCAGGCACGGTAAACGCGCCGAACTTGCGCAGATACGGGGCCAGCAGCAGGGCCAACAGCACGTAACCACCCGTCCACCCCATGAGGTAGACGGAGCCGTCGTAGCCCATGAATGAGATCAGCCCGGCCATCGAGATGAACGACGCGGCGCTCATCCAGTCGGCCGCCGTTGCCATGCCGTTGGCCAGCGGAGAGACACCCCCGCCGGCCACGTAAAAGTCTTTGGTCGAGCCGGCCCGTGACCAGATGGCGATGCCGATGTAGAGGGCAAATGACAGCCCGACCAACGCAAAGGTCCACGCCTGAACATTCATTTCGGCGCCGCTCCTTCGTCGACATCAAACTCACGGTCCAGTCGATTCATGAGCGTGACGTAGGCGAAGATCAGTACCACGAACACATAGATGCTGCCCTGCTGTGCAAACCAGAACCCGAGCGGAAACCCGGTGCCCGGTAGCGTCAACGCATCGAGGGCTTCTCGCCAGATGATGCCGAACCCGAACGAGACCACAGCCCAAATTGCAAGCAAGACGCTTAGATAGCGCAGATTTCGGCGCCAGTATTCGGCTCGACGCGCGATGGTTGGTGCGTCATGCGGCGCCAGAGGCTCAGGTTTTTGAGACGGAAAAGAAGACACCTTGGCGGCTCCTCAGGCTGTGGGGGGAGCCGCCAAGGTGGGAAACGAGATGCGATTCCGGCAAGCGCCAGTCGCCTGTCAGCTCCAGGTTCGAGCTGACTCCTTATGCCAGCTGCGAAGCATCCAAAGGCTCTTCTCGAGATTGTCGCCGAGGTGATCCATGAGATGGGCAGTCCCGCGATCACCGGCATGATCGGCGGCCTTCACCACGTCACCAACAGCATCTTGAAGAGTCTCAAGGTCAGCGATGACGGCCTCAACCATCTCAGAAGCCGATGGAATGCCATCGTCTTCAGACAGCCGGGCAGCCTTCAGAATGCCGGCAAGCGTACGGAGCGGAACCGCCTGGAGCGTTCGAATGCGCTCGGCGATGACATCGATATGGTTTGCCCAAGTCGTGTAGAGTTCTTCGAACTTGCCGTGCAGCTCAAAAAAATCGTGACCTTCGACGTTCCAGTGATAATGGCGCAACTTCTGGTAAAAGATCGTGGCGTCGGCGAGTAGATGATTCAACGCCTTCGTCACCTTGGGGTCGTGCTTCATGGGTACTCCCTGCGTCTGAAATGATGGTGATCATGTAGCCGCACGTGCGGCGCAGAGGGTACATTGCAATTTTGCGGCCCTTTTTTCGGAATTCAGCACGGCCCCCAACGATGCTCAAAGACAAGACCCTGGCGTTCATCGGAATCGGAGTGATGGGCGAGGCCATGATCCGTGGCCTGCTCGCGCGCAACGTCGTACCGGCCGAAGCCATCATTGCCAGCGACCCGGTGTCGCCGCGGCTTGATGCCATTGCCGAGCGCTACGGCGTGCGCGCCGTGCGTCGCAACGCCGAGGCCGCCGAGGCGGCTGATCTCGTCGTGCTTTCGATCAAGCCGCAATCGCTGGCTCAGGTACTGCCCGACTTGCGCGGGAAACTCTCGGGCGACGACCTGCTGATCTCGATCCTTGCGGGCGTCTCGATCGAACGGTTGATCGAGGGCGTGGGACACCCTGCCGTGGTACGAGCAATGCCCAATACGCCAGCGCAAATTGGTGAGGGCATCTCGGTCTGGACCGCCACGGACCAGGTGTCACAAGAGCAGATGGAAGGGGCCCGCGATGTGCTCGCAGCACTCGGCCAAGAAATTCAGGTCGAGCGCGAAGAATACCTGGACATGGCCACGGCACTCAGCGGATCGGGCCCCGGTTACATCTTCTTGTTTCTCGAGTCGATGATCGACGCCGGTGTGCACATGGGGTTTCCGCGACGGGTGGCCGAGCAACTGGTCATGCAGACGGTGCGCGGCTCGGTCGAGTTTGCCGCGCAATCCGGGCACCATGTGGCCGAGCTGCGCAATCAGGTCACGTCACCGGGTGGCACAACGGCCGCAGCCCTCTACCACATGGAGAAGGGTGGCCTGCGCACAGTGATCAGCCGCGGTATCTGGTCGGCGTACCAGCGCTCGATCGAACTCGGAGAGCGTTGAGCCTCACCAAATAAAGGTGTGCGTGTACTTTAGGGTCAGGGTGCGTGTGTCAGAGAGCGGCAGCCGCGGCACACCCAGCATCTCGCGATCGAGGTTCAACCCCTCATTCCACACCAGCCAGAGATCTTGACCCTCGCGCACCTGGAAGCGCAGACGCGAGTTGGTCGTCATCTGGTCGGCGAGCGAGTTGTACTGCCCGAAGATCTCGATCGACAAGCGCGTGTCGATGGCCAGCCGCGATGTCAGCCGCAGTAGGGAAGCATCAAACGCCTGGCCACGCTCGTCGAAGCGCACGCGGTTCCACTCCCAACCCCCGCGCAGTCCGATGTGTGCGTTGAGCGGCCAGTCGAAGTTGGTGTTGACCTGAACCCGGCGGCCGTCAAAAAACTCGCCCGCTGTCAGCGTGACATTGGGGCGGATCGCCCAGCCACGTGGCGAGCGAAACTCAAAGGCGGCCTCGCGGGCCCAGTAGGCCCCGGCGGGCACATCGGCCGCATCTGACAGCGCAAACGCAGCCAGCACGTCTTCGTACTGAGCTCTGGCCGACACCCGAAACGTCGTGCCGACCGTGGTCTCGAGCTGCACGAAGGGCTCGATCTGGGCCGTCTCAACGCGATCGTCGGTGTTTCTCATCCAGGCCGATGACAGCGTGCCAGCCCAGACGCGGCGAAAGCGTGCGCCCTCGCCGGGAAACCACTGATAGCTCCAGTCGCTCTGGGCGCGCATGAAGTCGCGGCGGGCCTCAAACCCGAGGCCGGGCTCGTAGCCAGGGCCTGACCACACGAGCGTGTTGCGATAGCTCAGCCCGGCCTGACGACGGCGTGTCCAGTCAAATATCCAACGTGCGGCATCGAGGCCGCCCGGGGCTGCCGCCGCCTGACCGGCACCTCCCTGAACGGTCTGCAGCAGCTTGAGCGTCAAGAACTCGTTGCCCCACGCGCGCCACTGGGCATCAAGACCCCATGTGTGGTTGTACTGCCCGCCACCCATGCGCGATGTGAGCATGCCCCCGACAAACGAATTGGCATTGAGCACCCGCCGCCGCACCCGCAATACCCCGAAATTTTCGCCCGGCAGCTCCCCCTGCTCCTGGGTGCGCATCTCGATCGCACCGACATCCCATTCACCAATGCGCCCCACGAGGCGTGCCCCACCGAGGATCGGCACCGGCACCCCGTCTGCGAGCCCAATGCGACGGGAATAGAAGAGCGTGCCTCGCTCCGCGCCGGTGTCAAAGCTGAAGATGCCCGCCCGCTCCTGAAAAAACGGACGCTTTTCGTCAAAGAAGAGCGAGAAGCGGGTCAGATTGACCTGCTGCTGATCGGCCTCAACCGCGGCAAAATCGGTGTTGGCCGTCAGGTCGAGGGTGAGGTTGGGCGTCGGATTGAACTTCAGATCCAGGCCCATCTCGCGGCTGTTGTCGACCTGCGTGGGCCAACCGCTGGGTAGCGGCTCGCCCGGGTGCGAGCGGGCCTGACCCGCCAAGGCATAAGGCGAAACAAACACGGGATTACGAGGCCGAATGCCCTGCAGACGCATGTCTTGAAACGCCGAGACCTGCGTGTACGGGGCACTTCGGGGAATGGCGGGAAAGGTCCAACGCTCTTCGTTGCCCGGCTCGTAGGCATAGACCATCATGCCCATGATGACCGATCCGTCGGCGCGCGCCTCGAAGCGCAGGCTCTCGAACGGAACCCGCATTTCGCCCGACCAGCCATCGTCGTGGAATTCGGTCTTGAGGTCCCAGAACGTATTCCACGACGTGCCACGCGGACCGGCCGAGCCTCGCTCCTCTTGGCCATCGCCCGTGATGGTCATGTCCATGCGAGCGCCGAGGGGCAACGCAATAAATCTCACCGCGTTTTCTTTGTCGTGGAACGTGTCGAGAAAGATCCCGAAGCCGTCGTCGCCATTCCACGTATCGCGCGTCAGAGAAAACGCTCGGATCACCGCCGGATCGTCATGGAAGAAGCGAGCGGCCACATACAGCGCGTCGTCGTCGTAGGCGACCTTGAGCCAGATGCGGCGCTCGGTCTCACCCCGAAAGACCGGCTCGTACATGGTCAGAGGCAGGGGAGCAACTCGCTGCCACGCGTCATCGTCAACCCGCCCGTCAAAGTCGATGGGGCCCGGGAGACGAGCGAGATCCTGCACGCCACCCGCAACGGGCGCGTCGCGGCCCGCATCGAGCCATGAGGGATCGTCGAGATTCTGCTGGGCGTGGAGCGCTTGAGGTTGCTGCACCGCAAATGCGGCGAGCGCAGCTGCGGCGAGCAAGAAGTGACGTTTGTGGCAGACCATTCGGCTCAAAAGACGTCTTCGCTGCACAAAGCGCTAGAGGGTGGGTGCTTGTATGTTGAGCCGCTTCGGTACAACATGCCCGTTGCTGGCTTCCACCTGCCAATTCACCATGACGCCATCTCGCCCCTCTGTTGCCGACGCGCATTCTGTCGTGATCAAGGTCGGCACCCGGGTGCTGACCGACGATCGGGGCGTGCTGGTCATCGAGCGGCTCAGCGCGATCGCAGACGCAGCCGCGCGTCTTCACGCCCAAGGGCGCGACGTGCTGATCGTGAGCTCGGGCGCCATTGGTCTGGGCGCTGAAGCTCTGGGTTTGGAGCGCGTACCAACCGAAGCTGATGAGCGTCAGGCCTGTGCCGCAGTCGGTCAGAGTCGGCTGGTCGGACTCTGGCAGCAGGCCCTCGGAGCGCACGGCGTCGCCTGTGCACAGCTACTGCTGACTGAGGGCGACTTTGACGCACGCGACCGCTATCTGAACCTGCGCGCCGTGTTTGAGGCGCTACTACGACACCGTGTGGTGCCCGTCATCAACGAAAACGACGCGGTCTCGATCCAAGAGCTTGCGCTGACGCTCGGACCGCGGCCGGTCTTTGGTGACAACGATCGGCTCTCGGCGCTCGTGGCGTCGAAATTGGCGGCTGATCTGCTTGTACTTCTGACCGATGTCGATGGGGTCTTTGATCGTGACCCGCGCAGCCATGCTGATGCACGCCTGATCACGCGTTTCGACAGTAGCGACGAGGGTGCTGAGGGCATCGAGGCCGGAGAGTCAGTGAGCGGCGGAGGGCGGGGTGGCATGCGCAGCAAGGTGGCCGCGGCCACACTCGCGGCACGGGCCGGTTGCGATGTAATTGTCGCCTCGGGACGCGATCCCGAAGCCTTGTCACAGGCACTCACCGGTGCCGGCGTCGGCACCTGGTTTCCAGCCTCAGGCCAGCTGTCGTCGCGCCAGCGATGGATTGCCTTTGCGGCCGCGGCTCGTGGCACGCTGCAACTCGATGCTGGTGCAGTCCGCGCACTGCGTGACCAAAATGCATCGCTGCTGGCCGCGGGGGTTCAAACCGTAGGCGGCAATTTTCGGGCGGGCGACGTGGTCGATCTCGTCGATGCTGAAGGATGCCGTATTGCCCGGGGTCGTCTCGAGTGGGATGCCGCAACGGTTCGCGCATGGTGCGCCGGCTCCCCACCGCCAGGACTGCGCAACGCCCACGCCCTGATTCGCAGAGACGACATTGTTTTGGAGCCGTCATGAGCCTGCCCACACCGCCCGACCACGCCCGGGCCGCCCGCTCGGCGCAACGCACCTTTGCCGCCTGCAGTGCCTCGGTACGCAGAGATGCGCTGCGGCGGCTGGCGGCGCTTCTCGAGGCCCGCGAGGGCTTGATCGCTGAGGCCAATCAGCGAGATCTCACGGCGGCACGTGACGCCGGCATTGCTCAGGTGCTGATCGATCGACTGGCGCTTTCAGCGCAGAAACTCGCCACGCTTCGCGAGGGTGTGCGGCTCTTGGCCGACGAAGACGATCCACTGGGCCAAACCCTCAAGCGCACGGCACTCGATGACGGGTTGGTACTGTCGCAGGTCACAAGCCCCATCGGGGTGCTGCTCGTCATCTTCGAGAGCCGCCCTGACGCGGTCATTCAGATCGGCTCGCTCGCGTTGCGTACAGGCAACGCCGTGCTGCTGAAGGGTGGTGCTGAAGCCACGTTTTCGAACCGCGTGCTTGTGGACTGCCTGAGAGATGCCCTCGCCGAAGCAGGTGCCCCGAGCGATGCGGTGATTGGTATCGAAGGGCGCGAGGCCGTGTCGGCACTGCTGCAGTGCGATGACTCCATCGACCTCGTGATTCCTCGGGGATCCGGAGAGCTGGTTCGCTCGATCCAGAGTTCGACGCGCATTCCGGTGCTGGGCCACGCCGAGGGCATCTGCCACATCTACCTCGACGCGACGGCCAACGCTGAAATGGCTCGGCACATCGTAGTTGATGCGAAGTGCGGCTACCCATCGGCATGCAACGCGGTGGAGACCCTGTTGGTACATCGTGACTACCTGCCCCAACTACCCGCTCTGGCTGAAGCGCTGGCGGCCCAAGGCGTCGAGCTTCGGGCCGACGCTGAGGCGCAGACCATGATCGACGGCGCGACGCCTGCGAGCGACGAGGACTGGGCTCGGGAATACGGAGATCTGGTGCTCGCTATTCGTACCGTGGGGGGCGTCGACGAGGCGATGGCGCACATCCACCGATATGGAAGCGCGCACACCGAGGCGATCATCACGGGCGACCCGCAGGTGGCCGAACACTTCTTGCAGAACGTCGACGCGGCATCGGTGTTCTGGAATGCGAGCACGCGCTTCGCCGACGGTTATCGCTACGGCCTCGGTGCTGAGGTGGGCATTTCAACAGGGCGTATCCACGCCCGAGGCCCGGTTGGTGCCGAAGGATTGCTGACGACACGATGGCTGTTGCGAGGTGCCGGACAGGCGGCCTCGGACTACGGCCCCGGTGAGCGAGCCTTCAAGCACGAGCGCCTCGACCCCTAAGCAGCTGGCCTAGGCAGCTGGATACTGAGACACCATGACGGATTCGATCTACAACCAAGCCTTTGCAGCGGGCCGCGACTTTGACGCATTTCTCGAAGCCGCACAAGAACACCGTGACATGTGGCATTCGATTGCAGGTCGCACCCAGCTCGATCCAGATAACCTGCAGCGTGCTCAGGCGATCTCGCACCCGATTCGCCTGGTCGCGTTGGCCGACGACTGGTGCGGCGACGCCATCAACACGCTGCCCGTGGCCGCCCGTATTGCAGAAGCGGCTCCGGGTGTCGAGCTACGCATCGTACCGCGCGATGACTGGCCCGAGCTGATGGACCGGCATCTGACCAACGGCGCCCGCTCGATTCCGATCGTGACGCTCGTTGATTCGTCGGGCACCTGCGTCGGGGCCTGGGGACCTCGCCCTGCCGCGCTTCAGCAATGGTTTGAAGAGACCGGTCGTGCCATGGAATTCGACGACCGCTACCGCGAATTACGGCGCTGGTATGCCCAGGACCGCGGCGTCTCGACGGCACATGAACTGCTCGAGCTGCTGGAGGCG
>CAYVPD010000047.1:0-8571 GCA_964453545.1 uncultured Gemmatimonadaceae bacterium | reverse complement strand
CGTCGGCATCGCTGGCCGGTGGGTCTGACTCAGGGGGTGGGGGCGGCGGTACGGCATCGGGCGGCGCGTCGTCGGGCAGGTCGTCTTCGCTCCGGGGCGCCTGCGGCAGTCGCGTTGCCCGTGGCATGAGCACGAGGGCGGCGGCCACGGCGACGTCATCGTCGCGTACCTGCAGGCGACCCTCGAGCGCGGCCCGCGCCCGGGCGACACGAAGCGCCCGCTGCGCAGGTCGCAGTGTATCGATGCCCAGAGCGACCGAGGCCTCGACAATCGCCTGCTCGAGGTCCGAGGCAATCGTCACCTCGGGCAGCCGCTCTCGTGCCGCCATGATCGCCGCACGCGTGATGCCCGAATACGCGCCTGAGGCGTAGCCCTGTGCCTCGGCTGAGGGCCAGTCGGCCAGCGCACCTGGTTGCGGCTCCAAGGCGAATTGCACCCCCACACGCTCGGCCAGCAGACGCGGCGCGCCCGATTCGTCGGGGCGACTCTCGTCGAGCAAGACGAGCGCGATGCGTGCGGGCTCGGGGGCCAGCCCGACTTCTCTCGGTGCGATGCTGCCGGTATCCAGGGCCTCACCCAACAACGCCGCGACCCCGGGCTCGATGCGCTCCGCCATGGGCACGACGACAAAACCACGGTCCGCTTCTCTCAGCAGCCCCGGTCGTGCGGTACGTCGCCCTGAGGCGAGCGTGGCCACGACATCGGTTTCGGCCGCCAAGCGCGACGGGTCGGCGTGCGCCGGGAGCCTGCGCCAGGGGGTGCCCTTAGGGAGGGCAGCCTGCAGTGCATGAAGCCAGGCATCGAGATGCGGGCCGGGCCGCACCCGCAACAGCACGCCCCCGACACCAAGCGGATCGACAGCGACCACGCCCAGGGCCTCGATTTCGAGACCGGCGTCCGTCGACAAGCCAGTGGCCATCGTCAATCTGACAGAACGTCTTCGATGGCCCGGTGCACGCGCGTGGTGGAGCCGGTGTCGTCAAGCGGGTCGCGACGCAAGCGATGCCGCAACGCCATCGCAGCCACTGCCCGCAGGTGCTCGACCTGCACCTGGGGTCCGGCAGGTGAACGCCGCCGGGCCTTTGACTTGGCCGCGCCGGACTTCGCCGCGCCAGACTTCGCCGCGGCCTCGCCTGCCCCGCCGTCGCCTGCTGCAGCCAGCGCGGCCGCGACCCTTGCCGCCCGCAGCAACGTCAGCTCGCCACGCAAGCCATCGGTGCCCAACGCCAAGCACAGCGCCGAGGCTCGCTCGAGCACAGCGTCGGGCATGTCGACCTCGTCGATGAGCTCCCGGGCTCGCGCGATCGTGGCACGCAAGCGGCCATCCTGACTCTTCCACCGCCCCGCCCATTTCTCGGGATCGCGGTCAAAGGCGTCCCGGCGCCGAAGCACCTCGACCCGCTCCGTGAGGTCGGTCGGTGTGGTGACCTCGACCGACAGGCCGAAACGGTCCAGAAGCTGCGGGCGCAACTCGCCCTCCTCAGGATTCCCGCTCCCGACCAGAACAAAGCGCGCCGGATGCCGCACACTGATGCCCTCGCGCTCAACCACGTTTTCGCCCGACGCGGCGACATCGAGCAGCAGGTCGACCAGATGATCTTCGAGCAGATTGACCTCGTCGACATACAAAAAGCCGCGGTGCGCCCGAGCCAGCAGCCCCGGTTCAAACGCCCGCACGCCGTCGCTGAGCGCCCGCTCGAGATCGAGTGTGCCGACGACCCGGTCTTCGGTCGCACCAAGGGGCAGATCGACCACCGGCACGGGGACCGATCGGGTGGCCGGCGCCTTCTTCGAGTCCCGCGCACGGCACTCCTCGCACTGCCCCCCGACGCCGGCCGGGTGACATCCGTAGCGACAGTCAGCAACCGCCTCCATCGCTGGCAGCAGGGCGGGCAGCGCACGCACCGCCGTCGACTTGCCCGTGCCACGATGTCCGAGAATGAGAACACCCCCGACTCCAGGGTCCACCGCCACGATCTGGAGGGCGGTACGCATCTCATCTTGTCCGACGATTGCCGAGAACGGAAAGGGGACGCCCACTGTAAAGAATCCTTGACGACAGGACAAATTGACACTACTTCCATCGTAGAAAAGCCGGTATGACCGCCGGCGTCAAGCTGTAACACGTTGTGTCTGGCAACCCTCCCTGCTCGAGCTGCTGGTGCCGCAAACCGCTTCGACATTCGTGCTCTCGGACCTTCCGGGATACAAGGCTGACCCTCGTCTCTGGCGACCCACACCACGACCGTCAGACCTGTCGCTTGTGTTTGCCGCGCAGTGGCTGCCGCCGTCCCTGGTCGATCCGGTTTCGGGCATCTACGCCTTCTTCAAGGCGACGTTACAGTTGGCCGAAGCGGGTGACGAACTTCGCCCCGAAAAGCTCGCTGCGTGGCGTTCAGCCTCGCGCGATGCATTTGACGGCCACCGCTCTGGACACGCTATGATCGACTCGGTCATGGGCGATGCCGCGCAGCATCACGTGCCCTTTCGCCACATCGAGCGCATCTTCGAGGGCGCCGACGACAAGGCAGCGGGCCGCATCGTGCGCGACGTTGCCGACCTGCGCCGCCACACGCGCTCCACAGGGGGCGCACTCGGGGGATGGCTGACGGAACGCGCGGGCGTGCACGATCCTTTGGTCGTGGCCTACGGCTATGAACTGGGCCACGCCATGCAGCTCACCCGCATCGTTCGCGACGTGGGCCGAGACCTTACGAATGGGCGCTGCTTTCTGCCAGCAGATCATCTGGCCCAATACGGACTCGACGTCGAGCGCCTGGAGCACGTGCGCGTGCACCGCGGTGTCGGCGTGCCGCGCAGCTTCCGACATCTGCTTGAAGATCTCATGCAGATGGCAGACCAGGCCTACGACATCTCCCTCACGGCCGCCGCCGCACTCCCCGGTGGGGCATCACGCGCAGCGATCATTGCCGGACGCGTCTATCAGGGAATTCACGACGCCGTACGACGTGCGGGTCACGATACGTTACGCCTACGGGTGCGCACTCGATATCTGGAGCGCGGCAAGCTGGCAGCGCGAGCATTGGCCAACTTGGCTCGCATGGATCGCGTGCGCTTGCGCCTGGCTCGCAGTGCCGTTGCGGCGGCCGATTGACCGTTGTGCCCACTGACACAGCACCCTCTTCTCCCTACATCGCCGATTTCATGACCCGACCCCTACGCATCGGAACCCGCGGCTCACGACTCGCCCTGTGGCAGGCCCACTGGGTGCGTGACGCATTGGCCGCACTCCCCGAGGCGCCCGCGGTTGAAATCGTGACGATCTCGACGGCGGGCGATCGCATTCAAGACGTCGCCCTGTCGCAAGTTGGCGGGCGTGACTTCTTTACCAAAGACATCGAGAGTGCCCTGCTCGACGACGCGGTCGACCTTGCGGTTCACTCGCTGAAAGACCTCGCGACCGACATGCCCGCTGGGCTGATGCTTGGCGCCGTGATGCCCCGCGAAGACCCCCGAGACGCACTCGTCTCGACCAAGGGAGAAACGCTGGAGTCGCTGCCTCACGGGGCCCGCGTGGGCACCAGTTCCCTGCGGCGCCGAGCGTTTGCGCGAGCGCTGCGCCCCGACCTGACGCTACTGGAGCTGCGCGGCAACGTGCCGACGCGCCTGGAGCGTCTGGAGCAGGGCGACTATGACGCCGTGATTTTGGCTACGGCCGGCCTCGTACGACTCGAGCTTGGCACCCACATCACCGAGCGGCTCGACCCCGAGGTCTTCACACCGGCACCGGCACAGGGCACGGTGGGCATTCAGGTGCGAGAGGGCGATGAGGCGACGCAGCGCTGGGTGTCGGCGTTGAACCATGCGGCAACGCGTCGGGCCATCGGCGCGGAACGCCGATTGCTTCAGGTGGTCGAGGGCGGTTGTCAGGCCCCCGTCGGAGCGTGGGCCCGGGAGCTCGACGGCCAGATGGTGCTTACCGCCCGCGTGGCCTCACTCGACGGTCGCGAAGCCGTATCGTGCACGGAGCGCGGCGGCCCCGACGCACCCGAAGCGCTCGGAGAGCGGCTGGCCCAGCGTCTGCTGGACGAAGGTGCCGCCGACATTCTGGCCGGCATTCGCAGCCACGGATCAACGACATGAACACACCAAGTCTCGCCGGACGCACTGTCGTCGTCACTCGGGCCGAGCCCGAGGGAGGGCCACTTGGTTGTGCCCTTACGTCGCTGGGCGCGCGCGCGCTGTACCGACCCGTTCTGAGCGTGCGGGCCGTGAGCAGTGAGCATGACATCAGAGCGCTGCAAAGCACATTGGCCCAACTGGCCGAAGCCCAGTGGCTCGTGCTTACCTCGCCTCGAGCCCTCGAGCCGCTGCAACGGTTCGGCCTCTTCGATGCACCGGCTCCTGCCGGACTGCGCGTGGCCGTGGTAGGGCAGCGTACAGCAGCCGCGGTACATGAACTCGGATGGCAGGTCGACCTCGTGCCCGAGTCTGCCGACGCCGAGGGGCTGCTGGCAGCGATGACGGCTCAGGGCATCGGCCCCGGCACGCGGGTCATCTTTCCGGCCTCGGCCCGAGCACGGCGCGTGCTGCCCGATGGCCTGCGCGCCCTTGGCGTCACCGTCGAGCAGGTCACGGCCTACCACCCGGTGGAGCTGCCAGTCAATGAGACGCAATGGCATGACGCCGTGGCCGCCGACGCCCTGACGTTCAGCAGCCCTTCGGCTGTCGACGCTCTGACGGCTGCGCTCAATGACGACTTGCTGGCTCACTTGCGCACCCTGCCCGCTGGCGTACAAGGGCCGACCACGGGTGCAGCGGCCCGGTCGGCCGGATGGCAGAAGGTCATCGAGGCTGACCCCCGCTCGTTTGAGGGGCTCGCCCTGTCGCTCGCTACCGCTCTCGGACCCAACGCATGATCGATCTGATCGAACGCCCCCGGCGGCTTCGCAGCACCGCTGCGTGGCGCAGCGCCGTGCGAGAAACGCGCCTCGACCCCTCCGGCTTCGTGCTGCCCATCTTCGTCGTGCCTGGGGAGGGCATCTGCTCGCCGGTCGAGTCCATGCCGGGCGTCGAACAGCGCTCCCCCGACAAGGTGGTCGAGCTCGCTCAGGCTGCGCATGCAGCCGGCGTTGGTGGGGTGATTCTCTTTGGCGTCCCCGAACAAAAAGACCCGGAGGGCAGCGGGGCCTGGGACCCGAGCGGGCCCGTGCCGACGGCTCTGCGGGAGATGCGCCGCGCCGTGCCCGAGCTGCTGCTCTGGGCCGACGTCTGTCTGTGCGAATACACCAGCCACGGGCAGTGCGGTGTGCTGCTGCCAAATGGCGACGTCGACAACGACCCGACCCTGCCACTGCTGGCACGTGCGGCCGTGGCCTACGCTGAGGCTGGGGCACACGCCGTGGCACCGAGCGACATGATGGATGGGCGCATCGGGCACATTCGCGACGCGCTCGATGAGGCCGGACATCAGCAGACCGTGCTCGTTTCATATGCCGTGAAATATGCCTCGGCCTTCTACGGCCCGTTTCGTGACGCCGCCGAGTCGACACCCGCGCAGGGTGACCGGCGCGGCTATCAGATGGACCCGGCCAACGCCCGAGAGGCGCTGCGCGAAGCCCAGCTCGACGTCGAAGAGGGTGCCGACGTCATTCTCGTGAAGCCCGCCGGGCCCTACCTCGACATCATTCGCGATGTCAGAGAGCTCGTCGACCTGCCGATTGCGGCCTATCAGGTCTCGGGTGAGTACGCAGCACTGAAGGCGGCCGCCGAGCGCGGATGGCTCGACGAACGAGCCGTCGTGCTGGAGTCTCTGCTGGGCATTCGCCGAGCAGGGGCACAACTGATCGTGACGTATTCAGCGATCGACGCGGCCCGTTGGCTCAGCTGAGCCCACGCCGCAAAAGACGACCAGGGATCACGTCTTGAAAGGAATCGATGGCATGAAAAACGAACAAAGCCAAGGCCTGTTTGCGGCCGCGGGCAAGTACATTCCGGGGGGCGTCAACAGCCCCGTACGAGCCTTTGGGCGCGTCGGCGGCACCCCGCTTTTCATCACGCAGGCGTCGGGCGCCAACATTCGCGATGCCGATGGCAACGCCTATCTCGACTACGTGGGTTCATGGGGCCCGATGATTCTGGGCCACGCGCACCCCATCGTGATCGACGCCATCGTGCAGGCCGCACATGGCGGCACTAGCTTTGGTGCACCCACACGCGGCGAAATCGAACTCGCTGAGCGGGTCGTCTCGATGGTGCCCTCGATCGAAATGGTGCGGCTCACGTCGTCGGGCACCGAGGCCACGATGAGCGCGCTGCGCGTTGCACGCGCCGCCACGGGCCGCTCCGGCATGGTCAAATTTCGCGGGGGCTACCACGGGCATGGTGACGCATTTCTCGTCGAGGCGGGCTCAGGCGCCGCAACCCTAGGCGTGCCTGACAGCCCCGGGGTCACACCGGGCACGGCGGCCGACACACGAGTGGCCAACTACAATGACCTGAGCGAGGTCGAAGGCCTGCTCGCCGACGGTCAGGTGGCCTGCGTCTTTGTAGAGCCCATCTCGGGTAACATGGGGTGTGTGCCTCCGGCTCCCGGGTTTCTTGCTGGACTGCGACGACTGTGCGATGAGACCGGCACGCTCCTGATCTTTGATGAGGTCATGACCGGGTTTCGTGTGGCTCCCGGAGGCGCCCAAGAGCGCTTCGGCGTCACCCCTGACCTGACGACGCTGGGCAAGATCATCGGGGGTGGGTTGCCTGTCGGCGCGTTTGGTGGGCGTGCCGACCTGATGCGCCTGGTCGCTCCGGCGGGCCCCGTCTATCAGGCAGGCACGCTCTCGGGCAATCCGCTCGCGACGGCCGCCGGCAATGCCGTGCTGAAGTACCTCTCCGAGCACCCTGAGATCTACGATCACCTGGAGCGACTCGGTGAGATGCTTGATGACGGCATCGGTTCGATCATTATGGCCAACGGGTATCCGCTGACGTGGAATCGGGTCGGCGCCATGGGGTCATTGTTCTTTTCTGAAGGGCCGATCCATGACTGGGCCTCGGCGAGCAACGGCGACGTTGAACGCTTCGCGGCCTTCTTTCACGGCATGCTGGACCAGGGCATCTATCTCGCCCCCAGCCCCTACGAGGCCCTCTTCTGGTCGGCTGCACATAGCGAAGCTGACATCTCACGCACCCTCGACGCGATGGAGCGGGTGCTAGCGGGGGTCTTTTCACAGGTCAATGCATGAGCGATCAGATCGCGACAGCCACTGCCCCTTTCATCGCAGCAGCTCGCGGTGAACCCGTATCACGCACCCCGATCTGGGTGATGCGCCAAGCGGGTCGGTACCTGCCGGAATACCGGGCAATTCGAGACAAGATCGATTTTCTGGGCCTGACCCGGCATCCTGAGTATGCGGCCGAAGTCACGCTGCAGCCGGTGCGTCGCTTTGGCATGGATGCCGCCATCTTGTTTGCTGACATCATGACGCCACTCGAAGGCATGGGCGTCGATGTGCAGTTCCAGGGCGGGCCCGTTCTTCCCGACCCGATCCGTAGCGCGGCCGATGTGGCGCGTGTGACAGCGCTCGAGCCCGAAGAGGGTGTGCCGTTCCTGCTCGAGACCGTTCAGCGAGTGGCGGCAGAGTTGCCGCCTGAGGTGCCGCTGATCGGGTTTGCAGGGGCTCCCTTTACGCTCATGTGCTACCTCGTCGAAGGCCGGGGCAGCAAGGATTTCGTCAAGGCCCGGGCGTTCTTGCGGGCCGAACCTGCGGCCACGCACGCGCTGCTGGATCGCTTGGCCGACGGCATGGCGGTCTACCTCGAGGCGCAGGCACGCGCCGGTGCGCGCGCACTCATGATCTTTGACTCGTGGATCGGTCTGCTCGACCGGGCCACGTTTGAGGCGTTTGAACGCCCAGCCGTTGAGCGCATCGTGCGGCATCTGCGCGAGCGGGTCGATGTGCCCCTGATCTACTTTCCCAACCAAGGGGGGCACCTTCACGACTCGATTCAGGGCCTCGATGTCGATGTGATCGGTGTCGACTGGCGCATTCCGCTGGCCGAGGCCGACGCCAACTTGGGCCGGGGCCGCTATACGCTGCAGGGCAATCTCGACCCGTCGCTTTTGTTTGCCCCGGGACCGGTGCTTGATGAGGGTGTCGACCGTGTGCTGGCCTCGGCGGCCGGCCTTCGCGGGCACATCTTCAACCTCGGCCACGGCATCGACCGCCACACCGACCCCGATCAGCTGGCTCGTCTCGTTGACCGCGTTCATGCGGCATCGGTCGGCGCCGCTTCGGGAGGCATGGCATGAGCGGGCTGCCTGAACAGCGTCGGGCGCGTGTGGCCAAACGCATGTGGCAAGGGCAGCGCGCTCTGGTCGACGCTTTCGAGGCCATGGATGGCTCCGGCCAATTCCGCGCTCACACTTGGGAACGCCCAGGTGGAGGCGGGGGCACGGCTCGGGTGCTCGTCGGTGGCGATGTCTTTGAAAAGGCGGGCGTCAACGTATCTGAAGTCACGGGCGACGCCGTGCCCGAAGCACTGGCCGGACCTCGGCCTGAACTCGCCGGGCGCGGCTTTTATGCAACGGGTGTGAGCATGGTTTTGCATCCA
>CAYVPD010000046.1:0-8635 GCA_964453545.1 uncultured Gemmatimonadaceae bacterium | reverse complement strand
GTTCGACCGACCGCAGAGGCAGCGTCGGCTCGAAGATCCAAGTGACTGGAGCGCCTCCTGCCGTCTGACGCAGCCGCCATTCCACGATCTCACGCACCCCTGCGTCGGTGGTCTCATGGTCATCTGACGGTCCTGTCTGCCGCGACATTTCTGCCCCAACCGTCGCATCGCCCACACGAAGTCCGCTGAACCCGAAGCTGGTCAGGTGCCCGGGCAGCTGCGGGGCCAGACGCAGACGTCCATAGGCCGCGTCAGGCTGCACACCAAGCACCCGCAACACCAAAGCTTCGATTTGTTCAGCAGCCTCGAACCCCTCAGGAAGCCCGCCCTGTTGTACCAGCGCCGAGAGTGCAGTGCGCAGGGCCACCCAGTCACTCGTGGCATCAGGCAAGGCCGCCGATGATGAAATGGTCGGCAGCCGCCGCCCCGTAGTCTGCGACGGCGGTGTGTTCTCCGGCGCCCGCGGCGCTGGCGCAGGTGCCGGCGCAGAACCCGGCTCCGAAGCGGGCAGCGCTCGCAGGCGCGCCAGCAGATCGTCTGCGGCTGCCGCCTCGGCGGCCTCGATCAGGCGTTGACGCTCACTCGCCGAAAATGTCATCGGCACCTCAGCCAACTGAGCGATTGCGTCGGCGTGCTGAACCAGCAGCTGCGGTTGGGCGGTCCAGGCGACCCATGCGGCCAAAGCGAGTGCTTGGCGCGCGGTCAGGTCGGCGTGCGATTGAAGTGCGGCCGATTGAAGTGCGGCTTGGGCCACCTCCCATTCGCCTGCGGCCAGCGCGCCCATGGCCAGTCGCGCGCGCTCGTCACCCTCAACGTGCGGCGCCAATACCCGAACCGCGGCGCCGGCCGAGGTCTCTTCCACCAGTGCTCGCAAGGTCGCCCGTGCCCACGAAACCCCGCGATCGAGGTCAGCGATGCCCGACGACAGCTGAAGTCCGGCGGCCTCATCGGGCTCGAGATCATCACGCACCCGATGCGCGACAACGGCCCCCAATGCCGCCAACGACGGCAGTCGGTCGCCGTCTGAGATCGCGTGTACCAGCAGCGTTGCAGGGGCGTCGGCCGTGCAGTGCACCCGGGCCGTTGCCTGCGCGGCACCGCCGGGCCCCTCGACAACCTGCCATGCATCGACTTGGCCAGCGGCATCGCCCTCACTGGTAGATGCCGACGCCAAATAGAGCACCAGGCCTGCACCCACCTCATCGGCGATGCGCAGCGTCGGACCATCAATGCGCACCCGCGTACGGGGGTCGGCAAACAACTCGACGCCGAGGTGCCATCCTTCGTCTGGAGCCCACCCTTGCCATTGCAGCACGAAGCCGGGCAGACGCTCAGGCACGAGCAAGGTCTCACGGGACGACCCGGCAGCCCCGACGAGCTCGCGCGTCAGACTGCGGGGTGTGGCGAGACCGTTAGCCGCGGTCGCCGCTTCCAGGCGTACACGGCCCAGGAGCGGCGCTCCGTCGGCGTCGGCCACCAGCACGCCGTGCAACGCCGATGCGCGCACCAGACAGCGTCGGCCGGCACAGACTACCGGCATCGTGTTGGCCACACCCGGTCGTTGAAGCCCCCCCTCTGACGCGGGAATCTCGTCGAGATGGCGAGGAGGGCTGGGAAGGGAGAGGTGCTCGTCGACGATCACAGGGCTATTGGGGCAGGTAACGTCGGGTCAGCCGCAGGGTGGCCCTGCGGAGCGTGAGGGATCTACTCCCGAAGGGGGCGCGAGTTGCCAGCCATACCCGGACCCCGCAATCTGCCTGCATGAATACTCTGACTATGCACGTATGGCGAACGGCGATGGCCTTGGTTTTGGTGGCCGCGGCCTGCACCGATCGTCCCGCTCCTCTCAGCGACCCAAGCGACGCAGCTCCGTCGCAAGTTGCCGCCTCAGCCCACGGTGTCGTGGTCGCTGGGCAGCCGCTTGCCGCGGCGGCCGGGGCCGAAATGCTCGAGCGAGGGGGCAATGCGGTTGATGCTGCCGTTGCCGCAGCCTTTGCTCTGTCGGTCGTAGAGCCCAGCATGAGCGGGCTGGGCGGGCGCGTGCAGATGCTCGTTCGCATGGCCGATGGGCGCTATGCCGGCATCGACGGCACCACACAGGCCCCGGCCACCTACGACCCTGACACAGCGCCGCAAGCCAGCTATGGATACCCGACCGTGGGGGTGCCGGGGGTGCCAGCTGGGCTGCTCAAGGCACTCGACCAATACGGCACGCTCGACCGTGCAACCGTCATGGCGCCGGCGATACGACTCGCTGAAGAGGGCTTTGAGCTGCTCCCGGGCGAAGCGACCCGTCATGCCGCTGTGGCTGATCGCCTCGTCGAGTTTGTGGGCACACGTGGCACTTTCTTGAAACCCGACTCCACCACTTGGGGAGCCGGCGAACGGTTCGTGCAGCCCGACCTCGCCCGTACGCTGCGACTGATTTCTGCTGAAGGTGCCGACGTCTTCTATCGCGGAGAGATTGCGGCCCGCATCGCAGCTGACATTCAGGCGAACGGTGGGGCGGTAACCGAAGCCTCACTGGCTGCATATCAGGCACTCGACAGCGAGGTACTGACCAGCAGCTACCGCGGCCTCGAGACCGCCGGGCTTTGGCTGCCATCGTACGGCGCCATCACCCTCGAAATCTTGAATCTGCTCGAGACACTTCCGGTCTCAGAGTTCGACGAAGACGATTGGGCCACCGCGATTACTGAAGCGATTCGTGTTGCCTATCTCGATCGGCCCAACCAGCGCTCGCTCGACGATGGCCGGCGCCTGATCTCGAAATCGTATGCCGCGTCGCGTGCCGCGGCCATGCGCCTGCCCCAGCTGACTGCGACAGCGTCGCTGCCGACAGGTCCGGCACCGCGACCAACCCCAGGCCACGTGCGCACGGCCGCGCAGGTCGATATCGAACACACAACCCACCTCTCGGCGGCTGACGGCAACGGCATGATGGTGGCCCTGACGCAGTCGCTCGGCCCGAACATGGGCTCCATGGTTGTCACGCCCGGGCTTGGATTTCTTTATGCGGCGACGCTCGGCGGCTACCTCGGCCGCATGGAGCCGAGGGAGCGTGCACAGTCCCACATGTCGCCAACCATGCTTGTTCAAGATGGGGTCCCCCTCTTGGCCCTTGGCGCAGCTGGGGGCGGGCGCATTCCCACGGCGATCATTGCAGCTGTGAGCCGTCTGGTCGATCAGAACCTCTCGCTTGCCGACGCGCTTGCGGCCCCGCGAGTCGCCCCCGACACACCAAGCATGCGCATCGGCGGCGACCCTGATGCGCCCACGATCGTACAGGCCGAGATTGTCGAGGGACTCGGGTTTTCTGCAGCTGTTCTGGACTCGCTCGCAGCTCGCGGCTTCGAGATCGAGACTATCACGCGTACCGGTGCATTTGGCCGCATTCATGCTGTGCGCTGGCACCCGGACCAGGGAGTTTGGGAGGGCGTGGCCGACCCGGACTGGGAGGGTGCGGCTGTGACGCCCGCACTCGCCGGGGCGGGTCGATGACGCAGGACCAGAACCCCAGTGCCTCGCTGCCCATTGCCGGGCAGCTGACCGCCGCGCTCCTGACTGTCGGGCTGTTCATCGCGCAGCTGTGCGTGGCCCCGTCGCTTGAAGCTCAGCAAGCGGCGCGTGAGGCCGACTTGCTGATCGTGGGCGGACGGGTGCTCGATGGCTCGGGCAACCCATGGTTTGCCGGAGACATCGCAGTCTCTGGTGGGCGCATCGTGGCCGTGTCTGCCGCGGGTGCACCCGGCGACATCGTCTGGACCGCACGCGACACCCTCAACGCGACCGGACTGCTGGTCACCCCTGGCTTCATTGACACGCATTCACATGCCGGGCCGTCGCTGACCACACCCGAGCTGAGCCATGCCCGACCCATCTTGGCGCAGGGCGTCACGACCGTCTTCGTGAACCCTGACGGTAGCGGCGCCCTCGATCTCGCGAGGCAGCGCAGCGAGCTCGAAGCCGATGGCCTCGGTGTCAACGTCGCACAGTTCGTAGCACATGGAACCGTGCGCGAGGCCGTGCTGGGCATGGAGGCCCGGCTTGCGACCGACGACGAGTTGCAGCGCATGACCGCGCTGGTGCGCGCCGGCATGCTCGAAGGAGCCTGGGGAATGTCATCAGGCCCCTTCTACGCGCCCGGGAGCTACTCAGGCACCGCTGAACTGGTCGAGCTGGCACGCGTGGTCGCCACATACGGCGGCGCTTACCAAAGCCACATTCGTGATGAGTCCACGTATTCGATCGGAGTCGAGGCCGCCGTCGACGAGGTGATTACCGTGGCCCGCGAAGCCGGCCTACCCGGTGTCTGGACCCACGCCAAAGCCCTTGGGCCCGATGTCTGGGGCTACGGACGCGCCCTGCGCAAACGCATCGAGCGGGCCCGAGCTGCGGGTACAGAGGTGTATGCCGATCAGTACCCCTACTTGGCATCGGCGACCGGTCTCGACGCCGCGCTGCTGCCACGTTGGGCGCAAGCAGGTGGGCGCGATTCACTGCTCAGCCGGCTGGCCCGCACGGAAGACCGTGCGCGCATCCGAGCCGACATGGCCATCAACCTCGGCCGCCGCGGGGGGGCAGAGCGCATTCAGTTTCGCTATTTCGCCCCCGACCGTTCCATTGAGGGGCGCACCCTTGCTGAGATCGCACGGGCGCACGGCCGAGACCCGCTCGATGCCGCCATGGCACTGATGGAGCAGGGCTCAGCAGCGATCGTCTCGTTCAACATGGACGAAGAAGACCTGCGCGACCTCATGGCCCAGCCGTGGACCATGACCGCCTCAGACGGTGCGCTGCCCGAATGGCAAGACGGGGTGCCGCACCCGCGGGCCTACGGTGCCTTCACCCGCAAGCTCGAGACCTACGTGGCCGACGAAGAGGTGGTGTCGCTGGAGCACGCCATCCGCAGCATGACCTCGCTGCCCGCCCGCGTCTACCGCATGACCGACCGTGGTGAAATCCGGCCGGGCCTCGCTGCCGATCTTGCGATCTTTGACCTGTCGGAACTGACCACCCGCTCAACATTCACCGACCCTCACCATCTGGCTGAGGGCATGCGGCATGTGCTTGTGAATGGCGAGTTTGCCATTCGCAATGGGCAGTTTATCGACGCACGCGCAGGCCAGGTGCTGCGCAAGCGCTGAGCCCGCCCAACGCTCGACTCAGTCGCCGAGCACCCACGCAAAGATAAGCGGGGCCACGATCATCGCATCGCTGTTGATGAAGAACTTGGGCGTATCGGCGTTGAGCTTGCCCCACGTGATCTTTTCGTTGGGCGGCGCACCCGAGTAGCCCCCATACGACGTGGTGGCGTCGGTGATCTGGGCAAAATAGCCCCAGAACGGCACGTCTTCTTGCATGTCTTGAATGATTGACGGCACCGTGCAGATCGCAAAATCGCCCGCGATGCCACCACCGATCTGAAAGAAACCGACGCTCGGTACCACACCTGCACCGTGATTGGCCCGGTACCACTCGATCAGCTCGGCAAACTGCTCGGTGCCGCTCTTCACGCACTGGTGGTGCGCGACTTTGCCCATGAGCACGTTGGCCGCAAACATGTTGCCCGTGGTCGAGTCTTCCCAGCCTGGCGACCAAACGGGAATGCCCATCTCAGCCGCAGCCAGCAGCCACGAATGCGCCGGGTCGATCTGGTAGTGCTCCTCGAGGGCACCGCTGAGCAGCAGGTCACGCAAGAACTCATAGGGCGTCTTGCGCTCCCCTGAGGCACAAGCCGCACTCCACGCATCGATCAGGCGCCGCTCGAGATGGCGCATGATGTCTTCGGGAATGCAGGTATCGGTCACCCGATTCATGCCCCGGTCGTAGAGAGCAACCTCGTCGGCCGCCGAGAGCGCCCGCCAATCTTGAATGATTTCGTATTCGTCGTGGGCGAGCAGGTTGAAGACATCTTCTTCGAGATTGGCGCCCGTGCACGAGATGGCATGCACCTTCCCGGCCCGGATCATGCGGGCGAGAATGATGCCCAACTCACCCGTCGACATCGCCCCGGCGAGGGTCACCATCATCTTGCCCCCGGCCTGCAGATGCACTTCCCACGCCTCGGCGGCAGCCACGGTCTCCCGCGCATTGAAGTGCAGGTAGTGCTTCTGCATGAACTCGCGAATTGCGCCCATCAGATCTCCTCAAGGGTCTTCACAAAGGGGTCGTCGGGCGTGCCTGACGATCCGAGAACCAAACGCTAATGCTAGACAGGTGGGTACGCTTCGCAAAGACGCGACCCCGGCAATCAGAGCCCACCCGTCGACAGATCAAACCAGCGCACGACCGAGGTGCCAAAAAACCCGGTGCCATCGCCCTGCACGCTCGGCACGCGTACCTGCCCTGACGGATTGAAGTTTCCGCCGCGAATCCAGTTGACATAATTGCGGTCAACGGCGGCGACCGAAATGCGAGATTCCGTGGCGGCAGGCAGGCCCTGCTGCAGTCGCACCGACAGATCGCGATCGAGGTCAAAGCGATCAAACACCCCGAACTCCGACGGAAAGACGATCGTGGTATCGGCGGCTGAAATCGCGAGACCAATCAAGAAAAGCGGGTCGTCTTCGACCGTGATGCCCTCGGCGGCCAGCGCAGCCCGCAGGCCTGAGATCTCAGCTTCAGCGACGTATGACCACGTGCCCTCAGACACGGTCCAGTTCAGATCAAGCAGCGTGTTTGCGGCGTGATCAACGGTTGATCCCGAGGCTACGCCCACAAGCTCGAAGTCCCCCGGAATACGCGAGGTCGAACTGAGTCGCTCTCCGCCGACCGTCTCGATCGACAAATCGAGTCGCATGCCCCCGCGCAGATTGCGCAACGGCGCTGCGAGACGCTCGTCAGCATCGATGCTAGATGCGAAATAACAGCTGCCTGTACCCTCGACCGGCGCACTCTGACGGCAAAAATCGACATCGATCTCGGGCAAGCGTAGCACGGTGCCATCGGGCAACCGCAGTTCGACCCGCGCCCCCGGAACTGGCTGATTGCGGCCCAGATCTCCCTCGATCGTGCGGTGCAGCATCACTCGCACATCGTTGATGCTCGATATCGCGCCTTCACCGATATCAGGCTCGCTCCAGAAGTCGGGCCCGCCGAGTTTGACCAAGGCCTCGACGACCACGAGATCGTCGCCGCTGGCCGCCGTCGACTCGGTGAGTTCGCACGCGGCAGCCACTCCCGAAAGGGCCAGCGCTGCGACCATCCGCACGGCGCGCATCAGAACCGCACCTCGAGACCGATCGTCGGGAGCACCGGAAACATCGAAATGCCGGAGCGCGTTGCGGGTGTTGCCGCGTAGTCGAAGAAGTAGAAGAGCACATTGCGGCGATTGTACACGTTCAAGATGTCGACGTGGGGGGTGAGTGTACCCCACGACTTGCGGTACTCCTTGCGCAGGCTGAAGTCGAGCCGGTGGTACAGCGGGTAGCGCTCGGCATTGCGTGGCCCAAGCACGACCGCAAAACCGCCCCCATCACCATCGGCCTCAGGGTCGTCGGATGGCGGATCGCCATCCCATTCATAACGACCGCCCCCATTGATGAAACGGGGCTGATAGGTGGCATAGCCCGCCACTGGGCGCGTGAACGGGGTGCCCGTGCCGAAGTTGAAACGCAGCCCCGAGGTCCAGCCTCGGTAGGCCGGCAGCTGCAGCACCAAATCCAGGTCGACCCGGCGATCGAAGATCGGCGAGTAAGTGACCTGCGGCGTGATGTCAGCCACCCCGAATTCAGGGGACAGCACATCGTCAAATGTGCGCTGCGCCTTCACAAACGAGAGCGCGAGCCAGCCCGTCAGCCCTTCGCCGGAGCGGCGCACGAACAGGTCGGCACCCCAGGAGCGCCCCGTACCATCGAGAATGTCGTCGAAGGGGTCATTGGGGCTGTCGGCGGTGTTGAACGTCACGACACCATCGAAGTCGCGCAGGTAGGCTTCGGCCGAGACATTCCAGTCATCGTTGAGAAAGGCCTCGACCCCCACCTGCACCTGGTCTGAGATCACCTGTGGCGCGCGTGCACCGCTCAGCACCCAGATGTCGAGGCCGAGTGGAAGTTCTTCATCGCGCAGAGAGTGCAAGAACTGCGTGTAGCGCCCGACCGAACCCTTGGCGGCCCAACGTCCGCCCCCGAAGAAACGCTTGAGCGAAACCCTCGGAGACAGCGTCGTCATGGCGTCGCCCGGCTCAGGCAGCCACTGGTCGAGCCGGAGTCCGGCCTCGGCCAGCCAGCGACCGGGCGCGCCGAACTCGCCCTGCAGATATGCACTCAGTAGGGTGCCGTCGCCCAAGCCCTCCTGGAAAACCGTTCCACCTGTCTCCGCGCGATTTCGGTAATCGAGACGCTCAGCGGCGACCCCGGTGCCGAACCGCACCCCTTCACGCAGGTTGAGGTCGAGATCGGAGCGAATGGCGTCTTGCCGCACGTTGCTGGCGAAGTCGGTATCGGCAAAGTCAGGAAACCTCAGACCTGTACCGAATCGTGTCGTTGATGCGTTGGTCGTGAGCGTGCCACGGTCGAGCAGACGGGTCCACCGCAGACCGGCCACATCATTGCCCCAACGCCAGTCGACCTTGAGCGGGAACCCGTCGTCAGAGACGTTGGCTAGATCGAGAATGTCGTCGCCCGTGTAGCCC
>CAYVPD010000045.1:0-8669 GCA_964453545.1 uncultured Gemmatimonadaceae bacterium | reverse complement strand
CTCGAGCTTGGCCTCCGTGTAGCGGTAGGCGGCGGCCGGGTCTCCGTCGATCGAACCGAAGTTGCCCTGCCCGTCGATGAGCGGCATGCGCAGCGAGAAGTCCTGCACCATGCGCACGAGCGCGTCGTAGACCGCTGAGTCACCGTGCGGATGGTATTTGCCCAGCACGTCACCCACCACGGTCGCACTCTTCTTGTACGGGCGCTCCGGGACCAGACCCAGTTCGTGCATTGCGTAGAGAATGCGCCGATGCACGGGCTTGAGTCCGTCTCGAACGTCAGGAAGGGCCCGCTGCACGATGACGCTCATCGAGTAGTCGAGAAACGACTCTCGCATTTCGTCTTCGATTTGCCGCGGAAGAATGCGCTCTCGCGAGGTCGCGCTGGCCATGCGGTCTCCAGAGGATTGCGGAATGTGGCGTGTAGATCGTCACGCCACGCCGAAGCGGGCTTGGTGACCCGCACTCCGCCTATCCTCTACAGAACCCAAAATGGCCGCAAGGCGGGCTCTCAGCTGAGGTCGGCCAGCCTCTCGCGAAATTCGTCGGCCATGGTCGGGTGACCATGCGCCAGGGCTTGGGCCACACCGGTCTGCAAGGCCTCTCGCGCCTCTTCAACGCGGCCGATGCGCTCCAAGGCGGTGGCCAGACGGCCCCAGGCGTTGCCCTCGTCTTCAGCCGAATGCAAATATGCGTGGAGGGCAGAGACGACATCTTCGTCACGTCCGGCCCGCTCGTATTCGAGGGCAAGCCCGAAGCGCAGCCGCGCGTCATCGGGGCGCTGCTCAAGCATGCGCTCCAGTGCGGCGATGCGATCGCTCATCAGAAGCCTGACACCTTGCGTGAAGCCAGCGCGTCAGTCGGGAAACGCAAAACCCGCGACCCGCTGCTCATCGTCTGCGCTACCGTGAACAACTTCGATCATGGCGCGCATGTGCTCACCCATCTCGCGCAGACGGCCCAGCACCGAGAGGGCATGGGCAAAGTCGAAGTAGGCAGCCACTGCGCCTTCGTCAGCAGCGTGCGTGGCGAGCACAGCGGCATCCATTTCGACTCGCAAGGCCTCGACGATCGTCTCAAGCGCTCGCTCCAGAGCCTGCTGCTCCTGCAACGTCGACACCGACAGGTCGCCCCCGAAGTGCTCGGCTACGATCCCGACCTCGTCGGCGCCCGCGACGCTGTCAGCGCCATGGCGCAGAGCCTCCAGCTCTTCATACGTGCAAGACAGAATCAAGATGACCTCAGGGGCAGAAGCGAGCTCGTTCCTAACTGTGCATGACTCCACGGCATCGGGGCAAGGTCCAATTCAACCCAGGTGCACCTCGGCCGAGGCAAGGCTAACGCCGATCTTGTGTCGCTACCCCTGATATGGGTCAGGGTTTTGATCTGGATCAGGAGTTTCCCGATACAGTCGCGGCCCCAGCCAGAGGCCACCAAAGAGGTTGAGTGCGAAATGCGCAGCAATGGCGGGCCAGAGGGAGCCCCAGACGAGCCATCCGGCCCCAAGCAGGGCTCCCAGCAGCGCCGTTCTCACGATTCCCACGGGCCCCTGATAGGCGTGCAGGAGTCCAAACGCGAGCGAACTGATGCCAAGCGCCGGCCACACGCCACCAAATGACGGGGCGAGCATGGAGACCAGATAGCCCCGAAACACGATCTCTTCGCCCAGTGCCGCGACAACCGTCACGCCGACAAAGGCAAACCGCTCTGACGTCGTTTGTGGAATGACCAGCCTCGTGAGGTCAGAAGCCGGCTGCCCAACCCAACGATCCACCGGCATAAACAGCACAGTCAGCAGCCCCACCAACAAGGCAAGTGCACCAGCACGTGGGACATCGACGGCGAGATCGAGCGGTACCAGTCCCAACCGTGAGACGTCTGGCGCCGAGGCGAGCAAGGCCAATACCGAGAGGCCGGCCATCGAGAGTGCCGAGCTGCGATAGATCTCTTTTGGCTTCAGCTCCAGCCGTGCCAGTAGGGGAACCTGCGCGAGTGATATGAGGGGCAGGGCGCCAAGCAGCAGTGCACCCAACCACGCATCACGCCAAGGCAGGCCGAGACGTAGACCAAAGCCCGCAGCCAACAACGGGAGTGCAACAAGGGCTGCGACTGTGAGTGTTCGCGCCCAGAGCATTTACGTCTGCGCAGCCCCGAGTTCAGCCAGCCGGTGCAGCGTTGTATCGACATCATCGGCGGTGGTGCGGTGGTTCATGATGCACAGGCGCAGCGAATAGCGCCCGTCGAGCCGCGTCGAAGACATCATGGCCGTACCCTCGGCAATGATTACATCTTGGATCGAGCGATTCAGCTCTTCGAGCTGGGGTTCATCGAGGCCCCCGGGATTCCACCGAAAACAGACGACGCCCAAAGAGGCCGCGCTCAGCAGCTCCATCTGAGGGTGTTGCTCGATCCAGCGCTGCGCACGATCACCGAGGTCGATCGAGCGATCCACCGCCGCCGCATGCGCCTCGCGCCCGTGCATTTGCATGGCCATCCAGACTTTGAGCGCGCGAAAGGAGCGTGTGAGTTGCAGACCACGGTCGGCAAAATTCACATGCTCAAGGCCGAGATCTGTGTCTTGCAGATACTCAGGCATGATGCGAAATGCACGCTCGAGCATCGCGGTATCTCGCACCATCAGGCACCCCGACTCGTACGGCTGGAACAGCCATTTGTGTGGGTCAAGCGTCACGCTGTCGGCCTCCCCGATGCCCTCCAACTGGTCTCGGCCGCGCGCACTGAGCACGGCAAATCCGCCGTAGGCACCGTCGACGTGCAACCAGATGCCCTCAGAACGGCACCATGCTGCGAGTTCGGGGAGCGGGTCGACGAGGCCGGTATTGGTGGCCCCGGCGTTGACGGCCACGAGCACCGGGGTGCGCCCGTCGGCCCGGTCGGCCGCCACACTGCGTTGAAGTGCATCGATCTTGATGCGGTAGTCCGGCCCGCACTCCGCATGCCGCAGCGCGTCATCACGAAATCCCGCAATGCGTGCTGCACGCTCGACTGACGAGTGCGACTGCGCGCTCATGTACACGGCCGGTTTCTGGGGATGGCCAGCCGCTTCTCTCGCCGCCACGATCGCCATGAGATTGGCCGCAGATCCGCCGCTCGTGAAGAGGCCGCCAGCGCCCTCGGGCATGCCCAGCCATTCACGGAACCAATCGAGCACCACCAGTTCGATCTGGCTGGGCCCTGCCGACTCGAGCCAGGTGCCCTGAAAGACGTTGAACCCGGTCGCCAGCACATCTCCTAGCAACGACGCAGACGAGGGAGCCGAAGGCACAAAAGCAAAAAAACGGGGGTGGTCGATGCGCCCCGCCCTCTGCAAAATCTCGCCAACAGCCCGAGCCATCACGGCATCGGGGTCTCGCCCCTGCTCCGGGCACGGCTCGCGAAACAGCGCTTCGAGCTCGCCGCGGCGCCCGCCACGCCAAGGCTTGCCAGCACGCAAACCTTGAAGGCGCTCCACAATGGCATCAATGGCGACGTAGCCGAGCCGACGCAGCTCATCAGCCGTAAAGTCAAGCTGGGAGTCGGCGTTCAACTCGTGTTCGGTATCGTGTGCAGACATGGCCGTCTCGGCCTCCGTTGACCTGTGCTCGCGGGTCCTTCAGCTTCAGGCTCCGAGCGCCGTCAATACGGCGTGCCGGGCCACCCTCCAATCTCTCTTGTTCTGACGCATGCGGAAGATGCTACTCAGCGTCGTCGACGCCATGGACAGCCCTCACGGAGGACGCATTTTGCGCCTTCATCAGGTGAGTGGCGACCCTCTCACGGTTCAGGCTCTGCGAGGAGCCCGGTTGTGCGCACGCTCGCCCGAAGGCCACGAGCGCACCTTCAGGATCGATCACTTTGCGCTCTTCGGTGGTGCGCCGTCGAACGCTCGCCTGGCACGAAGCGGGCGCGTCGACGTAGCGATCATTGAAGACCCGGCCGCCCCGGGCACACCCGAGATCGGTCTTCGCTGGCAGGTCGAGCCGGCCTGAACGCGTCAGACGCCAGGCGGGGTCTTGTCGAACGTCTCCCGATACCAGGCGCGAAAGTTTTCTTGCGCCTGTGGGTTTGCAGCGAGCCAGGCGGCGTGTGCCTCGGCAAACTCGTTGCGCCGCAGTTCGAGCAGAAAGGCGTCGAGCCATCCCGCCTCGCTGGCGTAGATGAACTCGTCCATCAGCTCGTAGGGAGCGAAGTCGTAAAAGGCGCGACCCAGCAGCCAGGCATCGGTGACGCGCGCCATGATGGCCTGCTCAAGGGGCCATCCTTCGGCCTCGGCCACCTCGGGCAGCCACTCATCAAGCCGCCCCAAGCGACGCATCAGGTGCAGATGCGCGTAGATCTGGTAGGGTGACGTCAGATCGGGGTGCGTGCGGCTGTAGGCCACCCACGCAGTGTCTGCCGTGATTTCGAGCGTCTCCCACGGGTAGACGTCGCGTGGATCGGGACGCGTGCCGATGAGAAAGCCCGGATCGAGCTCAATATTGCGCAACTGGCGGTCGACCTCGTTGTAGACCGTCTGCATGCGCTCGACGTCGCCGACCGTCAGGCGTGCTCCCGAGCGAATGACCAGCGTGCGGGGCTCCGGAAGAAAGGCAGGTGCGCTGGCACATGCCGATACCAGAGGCGCAGCGAGGAGCGCGGCGAACAACAGAGCCCGAATGGCGGTACGATACGACATCGCAGTCGACTCCTTTTTTGCGGATTTCTCCGCACAGGTCATGGCAGAATTTCACGCGCCCAGATCGATGTCGGTCACCGAAGTGGGAGATACGCTGGCTCAGCTGGTCTGGGAGAGCTTCTCGGACTTCGCGTCACGCGGCGATGCCGAAATCGCCATGGATGAGCTGCAGGTGCAGGGGGACCACGACGAGGCGCTCGACGACCACACGTCAGAAGAAGCGCTGATTTTTTTCTTGTGGGCTCATACCCGCGGCACCCGCTTGGCGTTCGTCGGCCGCGCCCCCGACGAACGAATCGACGCAGCCCTTCGAGCCATGCAGACCGCTGTGCTCGATGATATGCGCAAGCAAGGCACCCCGGCCAGCGAACTGCCCGACTTTGAAGCGCGCATCAAGGCGCGCTGCTCGGAATACAGTCAGGCCGCCGAAATCGGGCAACAACAGCTTGGTGAGGCCATCGTGCGTCACCTCACTCAGAGCGAGCATGCTCGTGCAGACCTCGCCGCTGCCGTGCGCAGCCGGGCTGCCGCGGTAACCAGCCCGTTGCGGGACTTCTTTTCTGACGTGCAGCTGACAGACGCCTGACGGTGGCATCAAGCGGGCCGATGCGCGTCAGTGCGGCGCCGTCAGCTCAGTGCCGTCAACTCAGTGATTGCGACCCTGACTCGCTGCCGGCCTCGAGTTCATCAAGCAATGCGACGGCACGCCGGAGGTGCGGAATCGTGATTGAGCCGCCAACCACCAGCCCGATCGACAGCGACTCGAAGATCTCTTCGGCAGTTACACCCTCTTCGCGGCAGCGAATGACGTGGTAGCTGATGCAGTCGTCACAGCGCAGGACCAGCGACGCGACGAGGCCCAACAATTCCTTCGTCTTCGTCGGCAGGGCCCCGTCTTCGTAGACTCGGCCATCGAGGGCAAAGAACCGCTTGATCTCGAGATTTCCGGCCTCGAGAATCCGTTCATTCATGCGTTCGCGAAATTCGCGAAACTCTTTGAGGCGCTCGCTCATCAGATGGCCTTCGCGTCAGAGCCCGAGCGAAGAACGAATCAGCGGACTGATACGCTCCGGCGTCCAAGGCGGATCAAAGGTGAGCTGCACATCGGCCTCTTCTACCCCCTGGACCGTAAGCACCGCCGTACGTGCATCTTCGACGATCTGGCCCGCAACCGGGCACATCGGCGACGTCAGCGACATGGTCACCTTGACATTGGCTTCGTCGACTTCGATGTCGTAGACAAGCCCGAGCACGACGAGGTCAAGATTCAACTCGGGATCTTTCACGGTCTTCAAGGCGTTGCGAATGTCTTTTTCGGTGAATGCCATGATCTGCCTCCCATGCCCCGGAGGGCGTCTTGAATACTGAATCAGCGGGCCGTTTGCACGGCCCGGCAGGGAATCTAGACTCGCCAAGCCTTCGATCAAACGGCGCGACAGACGGCCCTGCATCGCAGATGCCCCGCGCGCCGCGCCTGGACTCGGTGCGCGTCTATGTGGCCCCCGGCGAGGCCCCCGATGTTGCTGAAGCCATCGAAACCTCTCTGAACACGATCGAGGTCGACCACCTCAGTGAAGTCCGGCCCGGCGAAGAGCCTGCGATCCTGCTGTTGTCGCGGGGCTTGGTCGGCATCGGCAGCGGACCCGACTTCAACGCCATTCCCGAACACGTCGTCGTCGTTGCTGTCGACGGTGGGGCTCGGCGCCTTGCCGAGAGTGCCGATCGGCTCTTTCTCTCGCTCGAAGATCTGACCGGCACGCGCGCGCTGGCCAGAGCCTTGCGTGCAGCTGCCCACCATTCGCTTGCACTTCTGACCGTGGACCAACTTTCCGGGGGCCGCGGCACCTCTCTTTCAGCTCACACATCATGAAGATCGCCATCAACACCGGGGGCGGTGACGCCCCGGGCCTCAACGCCGTCATTCGCGCTGCCACACTCTCAGCGCTCCAACTCGGATGGCAGGTCGTCGGAATACGTCGCGGTTTCGAGGGATTGCTCGAGGGTGACGGCAACGGTGTGGTACCGCTGACCGAAGCCTCGGTGCGAGGTATCACCCACCTGGGCGGCACGATCTTGGGCACCACCAACCGCGGTAGTCCGCTCGCGTATCCGCAGCGTCAGCCCGACGGCTCATTCATCGAGGTCGATCGTACCGATGAGATCATCGACAAGCTGGCGCGGCTCGGTGTCGATGCTCTCATTGCGATCGGGGGTGACGGCTCGCTGCGCATCGCACACGCGCTCGCACAAAAGGGCCTGCAGGTCGTCGGTGTGCCCAAGACGATCGACAATGATCTGGCCTCAACCGCCGTCACCTTCGGCTTTCACACGGCCGTTCAGACAGCAACCGATGGCATCGGTCGGCTGCATTCGACGGCCGAGTCACACCGCCGTGTCATGGTGGTCGAGGTGATGGGCCGTCATGCGGGGTGGATTGCGCTGTTTGCCGGGCTGGCTGGCACCGCCGACGTCATCTTGATCCCTGAGATTCCTTACGACCTCGACAACGTCTGCGCCAAGATCAACAGCCGCTACGACGGCGACTTCGGCTTTGCCATCGTGGTCGTGGCTGAAGGTGCGCGTCCGGCCGGGGGTGACGTGACCGTGAAACAGTCGGCGCAGGTCGGTCGGTCAGAACGCCTGGGCGGGGTGGCCGAAAAGATCGCGGATCAGATTGCCACCCAGACCGGCAAGGAGACCCGCTCGCTCGTGCTCGGACACTTGCAGCGGGGCGGTGAACCCACCGCCTACGACAAGGTGCTGGCGCTGCGTTTCGGGGCTGCCGCGATCCAGCTCGTCGAGCAACAGCAGTTCGGCTGCATGGTCTCGCTCAACCCACCCGACATCCATGCCGTTCCACTTGCAGAGGCCGTCGCGACGCTGAAACAGGTTCCGGTCGACGGCGACATCGTGCAGACTGCACGTCGTCTCGGAGTCAGCTTCGGCGACTGATGCTGGAGCGTCGATGGGCAAGTCTACCACATAGCCGATCTTGTCGACAGCGGCGAGCGCGTCGTAGAGCAACTCGGCGTGCTTGCCCAGCGACGCGAGATTGGAGACGATCGCCGACACGATCAGCTCGGCGGCCACAAGCTGACCCAGCGTCAGCTGGCCATCGAGCACGAGAAAGCCTCCGACGCCCAGCAGGCTCGCACTCGCCAGCGCCTGCAACCCTAGCAATCCGCCAATCTGGCGAAGGACGATGCGGTAATGCTTGGCACGGGCATCGAGATAGGTCTCGGCCAAACGATTGGCCTTTGCCTCCGCCAACCGGCTCGCCCCCTCGCTCTTGAAGAGGTAGGGAAACATCGCCACCTGCTCGAGCCACGAGGCCACATCATGCTTTGCGTACGACTCGGCCACACTCGTGCGTACCGCGCCTCGACCAAATCCAAAGAGCACCAAGCTCAGTGCCGCAATCAACAGCAGGTCAAAGAGCAGCAGAAATGGGTGGTACACCCCCAGCAAGAGCAGCCCGATGAAGGCCCCAAGCACGAGGTTCAGCCCATCGAGCAGCAGCAATGACGCCGCCTTCTGCACGGTGACGACGTCAAAGAATCGGTTGACCAGATCGGGACCGAGCTTTTGATCAAGCGCCGACATGCGCACGCGCGGAAGCCGGTGGGCCATGTCAGCCGTGAGGCGCACGAAGAGGCGCCGCATGATGAGCTCAGTAACGAAGTACTGCGCACCCCGAATCAGCCCCAGAAGCAGCAAGAAGCCGAACAGGCCAAGGGTGAGCACGATCAGGGCTTGTGTGTAAATGCCCTGATTCGCACCGAACGCGAGGCTGTTGACGAGGGCGTCGGCGGCCAGCGGCGTGGCCAGATAGAGCACTCCGGCGAAGATGGCGAAGACGACGATCGCCGTCAGATCTTGCCGCTCAGGCTGAAGCAGCCCAAGCAACCGCTCCATTGGCGTCGGAGTCTCGGCCCGGCCTGGAGACGCAGGCGACATGCCCGCACCCGAAGTCGTTCGAAACGCTTGCGATCCCAT
>CAYVPD010000044.1:0-8840 GCA_964453545.1 uncultured Gemmatimonadaceae bacterium | reverse complement strand
CACGCCAACTTCAGATACTTCGAAGTTGACGGGGGTGAATTCTGGTGGTTCGGTGGCGGTGCCGACATGACGCCGGCGTATGCCTATGCCGAAGACGCCCAGCACTTTCACAGCTCCCTGCGCGACTGGTGTGACCGGCATGATTCGGCGTGGTACGCGCGCTTCAAGAACTGGTGCGACAAGTACTTCTATGTCACACACCGCGGTGAGATGCGTGGCGTCGGAGGCGTCTTTTTTGACGACCTCAAGCTGGAGGGCGAAGACGGCTGGGAGCGCGCCTTTGCCTTCGTCGACGAGGGCATCACGACCCTCGAGATGGCCTATCTCCCGGTTGTTGCCCGCCGCAAGGCGATGCCATGGACCGAGGCCGAGCGGGCCTGGCAGCTTCATCGCCGCAGCCGCTACGCCGAGTTCAACCTGCTCTATGATCGGGGTACCCGCTTCGGACTCGAGACCGACGGCAACGTCGAGGCCATCTTGATGTCGATGCCCCCTCTGGCCCGCTGGGACTTCGACCTGCATCCGGAACCGGGATCGCACGAGGCCGAGACCCTCGCCATGCTCCAGCCGCGAGAGTGGGCGAGCTGAGGTCGAGCCGATGGATGGTGGTGCTGTGGCTCACTGCCTCAGCCGCCCTCTTCATCAGTGCACCCCTGGCGGGGCAGAGCCTGCCCCCTGAAACGCAGTATGTCGCCTCGAGTCGCGGCGAAGTGTACTACTGGGTACAGTGTGCCGCATGGCGGAGCCTCTCGATAAAAAATCTGCGTTTCTTCAAGACCCGAAGTGAAGCGCAACGCGCCGGCTATCGCCCCTCACGCTCCGAGGGGTGTGCAGGCCCGCCGTCTGACGCCAACGCCGCACCTGCACCTCGACGTGCCGATTCGGGCAGCCCGTGCCAGATTGAGCACATCACCGACGGCGACACCGTGCGCTGCGGCGATGGACGCCGCATTCGGCTGCTGTTGATCGATGCACCGGAGCTGTCCCAGCGCCCATGGGGCACCCGCGCTCGCGACGCCGTGGCTCGTCTGGCGCCCGTGGGCACCCGGGTCACCGTGGAACGCGATGTACAGCCGACGGACCGCTATGGCCGCACGCTCGCCTACCTCTACCTGCCAGACGGACGCATGCTCAATGAAACTCTTGCCGCCGAAGGATTCGTGGTAGCCTCAGTCTACCCGCCCAACGTCCAGCATGTGGAGCGCATTCGCGCCGCGGTCGCACGCGCTCGAAGCGCGCGCCGGGGGCTATGGGCTACGCCAGCCTTCTCGTGCTCCCCCGCCGACCACCGAGCCGGACGATGCTGAGCCAACGCCTTCGCGCGCCTGGGGCGGCGGCCACGGTGATCATCGTGGCGACCTTGGGCACCCTGACCGTGGCCAGTGCATGTGGCCCTGCCTCAGCGCCAACCCCAGATGCGGCCCTGAACTCGGCGTCGGACTCGGCCCCTGACTTTGTCGAGGCGGTCGAGGCCGCACCCTACGCGAGCACGACCCCCGCACTTGATCCCGAGGGATGGCTGCTGGCCTTTGTCGACGTCGAGACCACCGGGCTTGTGCCCGGCTGGCATGAGATGATCGACCTCGGCGTCGTCATGACCGACCTCGATGGCCAAGCGGTCGACTCGCTCTTTGTTCGCATTCAGCCGCGGCATCCGGAGCGCACCTCTCCCGGTGCGGTTGCCGTCAACGGCTTCGATGTTGAGCGCTGGCAGGCACTCGGCGCCGCATCGCCCGCCGACGCAGTCGCCCAGCTGCTGGCGTTTCATGAACGCGCCGCCGTGGGCCGCAGCGTCGTGATGGTGGCGTTCAACAGTCCTTTTGATACGGCATTTCTCGACCACCTGCTCCGAGCCGAGGGTCGTAGCTGGCGCGAGCTCTATCACTACTTCGTGCTCGATCTGCCCTCGATGGCGTGGTCGCTCGGTCTGCGTGAGCTCACCGGCAACGACCTCTCCCAACGCCTCGGGGTGCCCGACGAACCCCGGGTCGCCGATGAGCACACCGGGCTCACCGGTGCCAGACTCAACGCCCGCCTCTATCGAGCGTTGCGCGACTGGCGATAAGATCGGCGGGTGAAAACACGCTCTCCCTCCCGACGCCGACACGAGCTCATGGGCGCCCTCCGATCCCGGCTCAGTGCAGCCGCCCTGCTCGGACTCGTGGCCACATCAGCCTGTGCCCCACCCGCCGATGCCCGCGGTTGGGAGTGCCTTGCACCCGCGGCCGCCGGGGGCGGCTGGGACCTGACCTGCCGCTCAGTTGCCAACGTGCTGCAAGAGCTCGAGATCGCACCGGGGCTCGTGCGCGTCACCAACCTGCCCGGAGCCGGCGGGGGCGTTGCCTACGCCCGCACCGTCGCGCAGCGCAACCTGGACCCCAGCCTCTTTGTGGCGGCCAGCCCCTCAACCGTGCTGCGGCTCGCACAGGGGCAATACGGTCGGTTGACCGAAGATGACGTGCGCTGGGTAGGCGCCCTTGGCGCCGAATACGGGGTGCTGGCGGTCGCGGCCGACGCCCCGTTCGAAACGCTCGACGATCTGCTCGCCGCCTGGCGGGCGGACCCCACCTCGCTCGTGGTGAGTGGGGGGTCGGCAGTAGCCGGCCAAGACCACATGAAGGTGCTGCTGCTCGCCCACCGCGCGGGCATTGATCCGCGCCGCATTCGCTATGTGCCCTTCGACGGCGGCGGCCAAGCGATGACCGCGCTGCTCGGCGGCTTCGTCGACGTGTTTTCGGGTGAAGCCTCCGAGGTCGAAGGACAGCTGCGTGCCGGCAGCATGCGTCTGCTTGCCGTGCTCGCCCCCGAGCGCCTCGAGGGCGCACTGGCCGACGTGCCCACCGCCAGAGAGTCGGGCGTCGACGTGGTGTGGACGACCTGGCGGGGCTTCTACGTGCCCGCAGGCATTCCCGACTCGCTCTACGATGTGTGGGTCGACCGCGTGGCCGCCGTAGGCCAGTCGCCGGCGTGGGATGAGGCCCGCCGGCGCAACCGCCTCGAGCCCTTTTTCATGGTGGGCGCCGAGTTTGCCGCATTTGTACGCGCTCAAGTGGGCGATCTGCGTGAGATGTCACGCGAAATCGGGTTGATCGAGTGAGCGGCCCTGTGCCCCAGCGTATCGCCGCGGTCGGCCTGGTTTTGGTCGGGCTCGCAGTTGCCCTCGAGGCCAGCACGTTCAACGTCAATTTTCTGACTGACCCTCTCGGTCCGAAGGCGCTGCCGTGGCTGGCCGCTGCGCTTTTCTTGGTGTCTGGGCTGGCGCTCGGCGCCGCGACGCCGACGGCCAAACCCCAACCACCGGCAGGGCGACGGCGGTCTGTGGCAGGGGCAGCGACCGTCTTTCTTGCCTGGTCGCTGACGCTGGCCCCGCTCGGCTTCATCATCTCGACACCGCTCGCCGTGGCGGCCCTGGCTCGCCTCTTCGGCGGTGACTGGAAGCGAGGCCTGCTCACGGGCGCGCTGCTGACCACCCTGCTCTGGCTGCTTTTTGCCTTGGCGCTGGCGCTCCCCCTGCCCCAGGGCTCGCTGTGGACGCGCTAAGCCAACTTGTGGGCGGCTTTGCCCTCGCACTCGAACCGCTGAATCTCGCGCTGGCTTTTGCCGGCGTCTTCATCGGCACGTTCGTCGGCATGTTGCCCGGCATTGGCCCGATCAACGCCATCGCGATTCTGATTCCCGTCAGCTTCGCCTCGGGCCTTCCTGCGGCCTCGGTGCTCATTTTGCTGGTCGGCATCTACTACGGATCGCAGTACGGCAACTCGATCAGCACGATTCTGCTCAACGTGCCCGGCACCGCATCGGCGGTCGTCACGGCCATCGACGGCCATGCCATGACGAAGGACGGCCGCGGCGGCTCGGCCCTGGCGATCTCGGCGATCGCCTCATTTGTGGGGGGCACACTGTCGATTTTCGGGCTTGTGCTCTTCGCACCGGCACTGGCCGGTTGGGCCATCAAGTTCGGGCCCGCCGAATACTTCGCGCTGATGATTTTTGCGTTTGCCGCCCTATCGAGCTTCACGGGCTCCAGCCCGGCACGCTCGTTGGCCGCAACCGCCTTTGGTCTCTGGCTGGCGACCGTCGGTCTCGACCCATTCAGTGCCGTAGCCCGTTTCACCTTCGGCCGCATCGAGCTGCTCGACGGACTCGATTTCGTCGTTGTCACGATCGGCCTCTTCGCGGTCAGTGAGGTCTTCGTGCTGTTGGGCGAGAGCCGGGCCGGCGAACAACTCACGCGCACCTACGGCCGCGTCATGGTCTCGGCCCGCGACCTCGCGCTCACCCGCTGGACCATGCTGCGCGGCAGCCTCATCGGCTTCATCGTCGGTGTACTCCCGGGGGCCGGCGGTACGATTGCGTCGTTTCTCGCCTATGGAGCCGAGGAGCGACTCACGAGTCCCGACAACACCTTTGGCCAGGGCGACATCCGCGGTGTCGCTGCCCCTGAAGCAGCCAACAATGCCGCCGCCAACGGTGCCATGATTCCCCTGCTGACCCTTGGGGTGCCCGGCAGCGGCACTACCGCCGTGTTGCTGGGTGCCCTGCTCGGCCTGGGCATCACCCCCGGCCCACTGATGCTCACTGAGCAGCCCGACGTGTTCTGGGGCCTCGTGGCCTCGATGTACGTCGGCAACCTGTTTCTGCTGCTGCTCAACCTGCCCCTGGTCGGCGTCTTCGTGCGCGCGCTGACGCTGCCCCGCTGGGTGCTGTTGCCCTCGGTCACGGCGCTCGCCTTTGTCGCGGTCTACGCCGTGAACCAGAGCCCGCTCGACTTGGTGCTCATGACCCTGTTTGGTCTCGTCGGATGGTTCATGCGCCGCCACGGCTTCCCGCTGGCCCCCGTCATTTTGGGGCTTGTGCTGGGGCCACTGATGGAGCAGAACCTGCGCCGAGCGCTCGCCCTCTCGGGTGGCAGCTGGGGGGTGCTCTTCGACAGCCCCATCGCGATCGGCCTGTGGCTTGCCGCCGCCCTGAGTCTCGTGTTGCCTCTCGTCGTGCCGCGTCTGATGAGACACTGGACGAACCGGGGCTCCACGTCGCACAATGCCGGCTGAACCCTTCACCTCGGACAACGCCCCATGACTACTCCTCGTCGTGTGCTCGGCACTCAAGCCATTCACATGTCGCGCCGTCGCTTCACCCAGCTCATGGGTTTGGCTGCAGCCGGCACTCTGCTCCCCTCGTGCGGGGGCGATGACGGTTCAGGTGTTGGAGGATGGCGCGCTGACGAGCGTTTCGATCCCGGCATGCCGGCCGATGGCCCCTACGAGTCGCTGCTGCTCGAGACGATCATGGTCCCGATGCGTGACGGGGTGCGGCTGGCCACCGACGTGCACGTGCCGGCACGCGACGGTCAGCCGCTGCCGGGCCCATGGCCGGTCCTGCTCGAGCGCACCCCCTATGGACGCAATCGGCCCAGCCGTTCCGAGCGCTCCGCCGCCGAGCCTGATGCCGCAAAGTCGCGAGCCGAAGTCGCCGAAATCTTTGTGCGCCGGGGCTACGCCGTGGTCTATCAGGACAAGCGGGGCCGCTACGACTCTGAAGGCGAATACGTGAAGTACCTGTCAGATTCCGACGACGGCTTCGACACCTGCGAGTGGATTCTGCAGCAAGAGTGGTGCAACGGTCGCATCGGCACCAAGGGGCTTTCGTATGCCGCGCATACGCAGGCTGCGTTGGCTTCGGTGGGCGCTCCCGGCATTGCGGCGATGTTCGTCGACTCGGGCGGCTTCTCGAACTCCTACCAGGGGGGCATCCGCCAGGGCGGCGCGTTTGAGCTCAAGCAGGCCACGTGGGCCTATCGTAACGCTCTCGTCAGCCCCGAAGTGCTCGCCGACCCCGAGCTCAAGGCGCGTCTCGAGGCCGTCGATCTGCACGAATGGTTCCGCTCCATGCCCTGGGGCCCGGGCAATTCCCCGGTCAGTCTCGCGCCCGAGTACGAGGCCTATCTCTTCGAGCAGTGGACGAAGGGTGGGTTCGAAGACTATTGGAAGCATCCGGCGATCTGGGCCGAGGGCTATCACGAGCAATGGCCCGATGCGCCCATGGTGCACATGTCGTCGTGGTTTGATCCCTACCCCCGCACGGCGACCGACAACTACCTCGGGCTCAAGGCGCTGAAGCGCGGTCCGGTGCGGCTCATCTTGGGGCCCTGGACACATGGGGATCGCTCCCTGACCTACGCCGGCGACGTCGACTTCGGGCCAGCGGCCACCCTCGATGGTCAGCTCGCACGTGATTTCTGGCAGCTGCGGGTGCGTTGGTTCGACCACTGGCTGCGCGGCATCGACAACGGGGTCGATCGTGAGCCGGCCGTGCACTACTTCGTGATGGGAGGCGGCAGCGGCCTGCGCAACGCTGAGGGCCGCTTGGACCACGGCGGCTATTGGAAGACGGCCGAAGACTGGCCGATTCCAGGATCGATCGACACCCCGTTCTATCTGCGGGCCGATGGATCGCTCACGCCGACCGCCGAGGTCGCCGACGGGTCTGATGCGGACCACCTTACCTATCGTTATGACCCTGCCGACCCCGTGCCCTCAATCGGCGGTACGATCACTTCGGGTGCGCCCATCATGGAGGGGGGCGCCTACGACCAGCGCGAACGGGCCGACTTCTTCGGCTCCACCGAGCCGTACCGCCCACTGGCAGAGCGCGATGATGTGCTCGTGTTCGAGACGCCCGTGCTCGAGCAAGATGTCGAGGTGACCGGGCCTCTCGTCGTGAAGCTCTTCATCAGCTCCGACTGCCCAGACACTGACTTCACGGCCAAGCTGATTGACGTCTATCCGCCCAACGCCGACTACCCCGAGGGCTTCGCCATGAACGTGACCGACGGCATCTTGCGCTGCCGGTACCGCGATTCGTGGGAGCAGCCCTCGCTCATGACCCCGGGCGAGGTCTACGAGATCACGATCGAGGCTTTCCCGACGAGCAACCTGTTCAAGGCCGGGCATCGCATTCGTCTCGACATCTCGAGCAGCAACTTTCCGCACTTCGACCTGAACTTCAACACGGGTGAACCTGAGGGGCTCGCCACTGAGATCAAGGTCGCGACCAACACCGTATTCATGGGGCCCGAGTACCCCTCACATGCCGTCTTGCCCATCGTGCCGGCCGGTGTGGGCCGTCGGCTGGATGAGGGCTGACTCTCTGGTCGCTCAGGGTGACGAAGGCATGGTTAACAGCTCAGCGTAGAGCTGCATCGCGTACCAAAGGTTGCCGATGCGCAGGTTTTCGTCAGGTGCGTGCTGGTTGTTGTCGTGGTTGGCAACCGGAACGTTCACGAACGGCTGTCCGAGAATCTCTTGGAACAGGTAGAGTGGAAGCGATCCCCCGAGCCCGGGAGTGAGCACCAGACTGCCTGAGCCGAAACTGTCGGCTGCAGCTGCTCGTGCGGCCTCGATCACTTCTCTGACGAACGGGTCGGCCATCGAGCTTCGGGCCGCAGGATAGCCGCCCGAACCTGTGACCTTGGCGACTTTCTCATGCTGCAGGCGGGTCTCCAGATCCGGGTCTTCGCGCACGATGTGAAAGCCCTGGGCACGAATGTGGTCTTCGATCAGCCCGCGCATCGCTGCCGGATCATTACCTTTTACCAACCGGATGCCCAGCGACGCCGTGGCCTGATTTGGAATGACGTTTGTGGCAAGAGCACCCACATTGGCGGCACTTAGGCCTCGCACGGTGAGGGCTGGAAGCAGCAGCCGCTCGGCAAGCGTCTGAGGAGCTCCCTCTGACCACGACATGCCCATCTCTTGCATCAGTGCCGCATCGATGTCGGGCAGGGCCGCCAAGGCCTCTTGTTCTTCGCTGCCCAGAGGTTCGGCTGAGTCGTACCAGCTTTCAACCAGCACACGCCCGCTGTACGGGTCTTTCATTGACCGCAACAGGTCCGCCAGCACCAACGGGGTATCTGGGGCCCAGTTTCCGTAGTGCCCAGAGTGCAGATTGCGCGTTGCGCCGTACACCGTGACTTCCATACGACTGGTACCACGAACACCAAACGTCAGCTGGGGTCGGCCGCTCTGATGCGCAGGTCCGTCCATGAACAGCCAGACGTCGATCGGCTCGAACAATTCGCGGTACTGTTCGAGAAAAGTGCGCAGGTGGGGAGAACTCGCTTCTTCTTCACCCTCAAAGAAAAAGATGAGATTCGATGTGATGCTCTGGCCTGCGTCTCGAAGTGCCTGCATGACGGGGATCAGGGCCCCCAAGGGTGCCTTGTCGTCGCCAGCGGAACGGGCATAAACTCGCCATTCCGGGTCGACCGCTTCGCCCACGGCCGGGAAGTCGATGGGCTGCCCACCCGCCTCCATCGAGGCAGAGTACAGCACCGGCTCGAAGGGAGCGTGGGTCCATTCTGTCGGGTCTGCCGGCTGGCCGTCGTAGTGCACGTAAATACCCAAGGTACGTGTCGCACCGGGCACGTCGAGCCGGCCATAGACGACTGGTGGGGCGCCCTCGACCTCAAGCAACCGCGACTCGATTCCGACTCCCTGCAGATCTGCCGCAAGTCGCTCAGCCAAGCGTCTCACCGCGACCAGATCTGATGCCACATTGGGAAAGCGCAGCAGATCGGCGTACTCGCGCAGCAGACGGGCCTCATTGCTCTCACGATAAGCGCGCACCACCTCGGCCGGGGTCTGGGCCATCACAGGCGAAGGAATGGAGAGGAGCATCGGAAACAGCAAACAGCTGATGAGCGTCGAGCGCATGAGCAAACCGGGGGTACGGGCAGACAGAACGCGTGCAGGTCGCAGCAGGCTTGCTGGACTCCTCATCTTGAACTCTTGCTCAAGAAACCAAAAGGGCTTGGACGCACAGCTGCGGGGTTCCGTTGT
>CAYVPD010000043.1:0-8888 GCA_964453545.1 uncultured Gemmatimonadaceae bacterium | reverse complement strand
GAAATCGTCAGTCCAGCATCCCCCGAGAGGGAGATGACGGTACGCCGATCTCGCGAATGGGCATGCGCCCAGCCGCCCATGCCAGACGACCTGCCGTCACGGCATGACGCATCGCTGTGGCCATGGCGACCTCATCATCGGCCGCGGCCAGCGCCGTATTCATCAGCAGGCCATCGACACCCTGCTCCATGGCAAAGCAGGCGTCTGACGCGGTGCCCACCCCCGCATCAACAATCACGGGCACCTCAAGGCGCGACTTGATCTCGCGAATGAAATACGGATTCACGATGCCCAGCCCCGAACCGATCGGGCTCGCCAGCGGCATTACAGCGGCACACCCCGCATCTTCGAGGCGCAGTGCGGTGATCAGGTCATCGTTGGTGTAGGCCATCACGACGAAGCCCTCTTCCACCAGCACTCGGGCCGCTTCAAGGGTCGCCGCAACGTCGGGCAGCAACGTCTTTTCGTCACCAATCACCTCGAGCTTGACGAAATCGCCAAAGCCGGCGGCACGTCCGAGACGCGCATAGCGAATGGCATCGTCGGCGCTGTAGCACCCTGCCGTGTTGGGCAGCAGCACGAATTCATCGGGGCTCAGATGAAAGAGAATGCCCTCAAGCTTCGTGCGATCGAGGTCGACGCGGCGCACCGCGACAGTGACCATGTCGGCCCCCGAGGCGCGAATGGCGGCGAGCATCGTGTCGTTGTCGCGATATTTTCCGGTACCCACGATCAGCCGTGACTTCAGGCGGTGGCCTGCAATCTCCAACCCATCGTCGGCGTTGTGGGAACTGGCTTCGTTTTGCATGGAATGGTTTGTGAGGCCGGCGACCTGCGCTCAGCCGCCACCGACAAAGTGAACGATTTCAAAGGTGTCCCCGGCTTCGACCAAGGTGTCGCTGCATTTGGCGCGCGGGACGATCTCGCGATTGCGCTCGACCACCACGAGCTCGGGCGTCAACTCGAAGCGGGCAAGCAATTGGGTGATCGAGAGCCCAGCGTCGACCTCACGCTGCTCTCCGTTCAACCGAATTTCGATTGTATCAGACGTCATGTGTCGTGCCATGCCGTAAGGTATTCATTCAGTGCTTCAATGGGATGCGGGGCCGCCCAAATGCCGCGTAGCACGGCGACGCCTGCCCCTCCTTGGTCGCGCACTTTACGCGCGCGCTGCGGCGTAATGCCGCCTACGCCGATGCGGGGCGCCGAGTTCACGCGCGCCACCTCGACCAACCGATCGGTGCCTGCTCCCGCTCGACCCTGATGAGACGGGGTCGCCCACAGCGTGCCTACCAGCAACCAGTCGGCACCCAGCGCCGCCCGAGCCTCGTCAGCCCCATGGACCGACACCCCGAAGCGCAGCGAAGCGCCACCTACTGCCCTTGCCTCATTGAGGCTCAGCGAGTGCTGGGCCAGCTGCACTCCATTGGCCTCCACCGCCATCGCGACGTCGATGCGGTCGTTGATGATCAACCACGCTCCGGTGTCGCGGGCCACGCCCTGCAGCTGGAGCGCGAGATCATGCGATCGGCGACCCTGCGTCTCGTGGCCCCGCACATGCACGGCCAGCGCCGATCCCCCCTCGCGCATCAATGCTGCAGCGCGAGACACGAAGTCGGGTCGCGCTAGAACTTCATCATCGCTCAGCAGATGCACCACCGGCAGGTGCCGATGCCTCGGCGCACGCTCTGGCGCCGTCACTGAAACCGTGCGCCGACCTGCAACCCACGACCCGCCAGCCACGCCGCCACCGACATGCGCCGCTTGCCCGGAGGCTGGACCTCGCCAAACCAGACGGTACCCTCGCCGGTTGCGACACCCAGCCCGCGTTCACCCCCGGCCAACGCATCGATGATCGAGCCCGGCTGGGCCGCCGCAGGCGCTTCGGCCATCGCAACGTCATCAACCCCATCGTGCGGCGCGAGACGGGGGCGAAAGAGCTTGATGGGCTCCCCCTCGAGCTCGGTCCAGGCACCGGGCACCTCATCCATGGCCCGCACATGGTCTTTGACCTCACGCGCGGACCGCGTCCAATCAATGCGGGCGACGTCACGGCCGACCTTGGGCGCAAACGTGGCCGCATCATGATCTTGAGGCTCGGGCTCAATGAGTCCGTTTTCAAGCAACACGAGGGTCTGTACCAGGGCTTGGGCGCCAACTTCGGCCAAACGCAGCGCGAGCTCGGTCGAGCTCTCATGCTCGTCGATCGGCACCTCGACGCGGTGAAGCACCGGACCCGCGTCCATGCCCTCGGTCATCTGCATGATGCTGACCCCGGTCACGTCATGACCCCGAGCGATGGCCCAGTGAATCGGAGCAGCGCCGCGCAATTCCGGGAGCAGCGAGGCGTGCACGTTGATGGAGCCATGCGGTGGCAGCTCAAGCACTTCGGGTCTCAGCAGATGGCCATAGGCAACCACCACGCTCACGTCGGGGTTGAGTCGGCGGAGCTCGGCCATGAAGTCATCGCCGCGAGGCCGTTCCGGGGTCAGCACGTCAATCCCCTCGGCCCGGGCCAGCTCTTTGACCGGTGAGGGACGAAGAGCCCGCCCACGGCCTGCAGGGCGATCGGGCTGGGTGACCACGCCAACGACGTGATGTCCTTCTTCACTGAGTGCGCGCAGGGTCGGTACCGCAAAGTCCGGAGTCCCCCAGAACAACACCTTCACACCTGCCTCCTCTTCGACCTGCCGCGATCGAGCGTCAGTTGCCCTCAGCTTCAGACTGCAGCTTCTTCCATTTCTTGATCAGCATGCGGCGTTGCAGTGGGCCCACCCGATCGAGAAACAGCACCCCGTCGAGGTGATCGATCTCATGTTGCAGCGCTCGTGCCATGAGGTCGTCGGCCTCGATCTCGACCTCGTTGCCCTCCGGGTCGAAGCCGCGCACCTGCACGGCCCACGGCCGCGCCACGATCTCTTCGAGCCCGGGAATCGAAAGGCAGCCCTCACCGGCTCGATCGATCTCTTCGCTCTCGGCGACAATCTCGGGGTTGATCAGCGCCAGACGCCCCGACTCCGGGTCGTCTTCATCGTGCACGTCGATCACGAGAATGCGCTGTGAGATGCCGATCTGGGGAGCTGCAAGCCCAACGCCGTTGGCATGGTACATGGTCTCGAACATGTCGCTGACCAACTCACGCAGGGCGTCATCAAAGACCTCGACGGGCGCCGACTCTTGGCGCAGCACCGGGTCTCCCAGAAGCACGATCTCGCGTACGGCCACCGTCAGATCACTCCCCCGACTTGCCCTTGCCCGAAACCGTCGCGACGCGGGCACGCTGCACCGTGACGCGCGTGTCGTCGCCCGTGAGCACGGTCAGCCGGTCTTCGGCCACCTTGTCGACCTTGCCGATGATGCCACCGGTGGTAACCACCTCGTCACCGCGCTTGATCGACGCCAACATCTCTTGATGACGCTTCTGCTCCTTCTGCTGCGGACGAATCAGCAGGAACCAGAAGATCGCGACCAGGGCCACGATCTGGATCATGAACACCAGGCCCGTGCTGCCACCCTCACGGGGAACCATGGCGGCCATGACCGGCAGAAACGACGCAATTGAAGACATCAAGACGACTCCGGGAGCAGAAAAGTTCGAGGGAGGGCTCGAAGGCTGGAAACCGACGGCAAAGATAGCGGTTCGCCCGTCAGCTTTCGACACCGCCGGCGCGGTACCGTTCCAGCCATGTCGCCGCCCACGAGGCATAGGTGCCCCGGCGGATCTCAGTCCGGGCGGCTTCGGCGATACGAATCAGAAACCGCAGGTTGTGCAGCGAGAGCACTCGGTGGGCGAAGTGCTCTCCGGCCGTCACGAGATGGCGCAGGTAGGCGCGGTCGAAATGCGTGCACGCGTAGCAGTCACAGGTTTCGTCGATGGGACGCGTATCGTCGCGAAAACGCCGGGCCTTCACGTTGACCTGCCCGCCTTCGAGCGTCCACGCGGTACCGTGCCGCGCATTTCGGGTCGGGGCCACACAATCAAACATGTCGACCCCGCGACCGATCGCTTCGATGAGATCATCGGGATAGCCGACCCCCATGAGATAGCGGGGGCGATCTTGCGGCAGCTCGGGATCGAGCACTTCGAGCGTGCGCCACATGTCGGGCTTGGCCTCGCCCACGCTCAGCCCACCGATCGCCACGCCGCGCCAGTCGGCCATCGACAGCAAGGTGCGAGCATGGTCTCGTCGCAGGTCGTCGTAGACATTGCCCTGAACGATCGGAAACAGCGCCTGGTCGGGCCCCGCCTCACGCTGGCGGAGGGCATCAAGATGCGAGATACAGCGCTCCAGCCAGCGCGTCGTGCGCTCGTTGGCCTGCTCGGCCGTGGCACGATCCGACCCTCCAGGCGGGCACTCGTCAAACGCCATGATCACGTCGGCGCCGAGCGCTCGCTCGATCTCCATCACTGACTCGGGCGTAAAGAGATGCGACGAGCCGTCAATGTGACTGCGAAACTCGACACCCTCATCGCTGATGCTGCGAATCTTTGCCAGCGAAAACACCTGAAAGCCGCCGGAGTCGGTCAAAATGGGGCCGGGCCAGCGCATGAAGCGATGCAACCCGCCCAGATCCCGCACCAGCTCATGCCCTGGGCGCAGGTAGAGATGATAGGTGTTGGCGAGAATCATGCTCGCGCCGACGGCGCCGACCTCGTCGGGCGCCACATGCTTCACGGCCCCGAGGGTGCCGACCGGCATGAACACCGGCGTCTCCACGGGGCCGTGAGGCGTGTGGAAGGTGCCCGCACGGGCTGACCCGTCGACCGCGTGCAACTGAAACGAAAAGCCCTCTCGACCCGTATCGGTGGCCGCCCCCTCGCCGTCTGACTGCGTATCGGGAGAGCTTGCGCTCATGAAGCGTTGGCCTCGCGCAGGGAGCGATGTGAGGCCAGCTCCCAGCGACCATTCAAGATGCGGTAGATGCGCTCGGCCCGCGGGTTGGCGCCCCGCGGCTCGCGCGACACGATCACGAGCTGGTTGTCGGCGACCTCAAACGACTCGATCTCGATGTCGAGCCCGAGCGGGCGATCGGCCTGCACCACAGGGCCGTTGGCCGTGGCCTCGACGCTGTAGGCGAGGTAGACCTCGCCATAATCCAGATGAAAGATGCGGGCGACCCCGGCTGTCTCCATCGTCTCGTCGGCGTCGAAATCGCCCACTCCCGACCAGTCAGGGACCAGTTCGAGCCATTCGCCCGTTCCCGCTGGGTCATCCCAACGCCCATCGACGAGCGTCAACGCGCGGTCGCCAAACGTGGCAAAGGTGAGCGTCGCCGTCTGAAGGTCGGCTGCCGTCACGGGCTCGAAGCCCCCCGCGGTGCCTTCGTCTGAGGTGTCTGCACAGGCACTCAACCCCCCCACCAACAGTGCCGCAAGCATACCCTGTCGAGCAGCAAAACGAAGCATTTTCGTCATCTCTCTTGCATGGACTTTGCCGCTGGCGTGATCGCCATGGCATCGCCGTAACTGTAGAACCGGTAGTTTTCGGCCACGGCCTTCGCGTAGGCCTGCATCGTGGCTTCGTGCCCCGCAAAAGCGGCAACAAGCATCAACAGCGTCGAGCGTGGCAAGTGAAAATTGGTGATGAGCGCATCGACCACCTGGTAGTCGAAGCCCGGCCTGATGAAGAGCGCGGTACTGCCCGACCCGGGCTTCACCCCACCCTCGCCATCGGCCACAGACTCCAGCGTGCGCACCACGGTCGTACCCACGGCCCAGACCCGGCCGCCGCGAGCTCGCGTGCGCGCAATCGCCTCAGCGGTCGAAACCGGCACGTGATACAACTCAGAGTGCATCTCGTGTTCCGAGGGGTCGTCGGTCTCGACCGGGCGAAAGGTGCCGATTCCGACATGAAGTGTCACAGCGGCGCGCTCAATGCCGCGCTGCTGCAGCTGATCGAGCAGCTGCGGCGTGAAGTGCAGCCCGGCTGTGGGAGCCGCAATCGAGCCCGGCGTGGTGGCATACACCGTCTGATAGCGCTCGCGATCACTCTCGTCGTCGGCCCGATCGATGTAGGGCGGAAGCGGCAGATGCCCGTAGCACTCCAGGGCCTCAGCGACGGGCAGGTCGGTGACCAGCCGCACGACACGCTGTCCACCTGGCGCCGGCCCCACGATTTCGACCGACAGCTCAGGCGATATCTCGACGACCCGCCCCGGCTTGAGCTTCGAGCCCGGGCGCACCAAAGCCTGCCATTCTCTGGCCTCGTCATAGGAACCCGCGATCGGCTGCGACAAAAGCACCTCGGCCTGCGCCCCGCTCGGCTTGCGTCCGAGCAGCCGCGCCGGCAGCACCCGACTCTCGTTGACGACCAACAGGTCGCCCGGCGACATCAGGTCGACCAGATCACTGAAGTGCCGATGCTGCAGGGCTCCACCGCCTCTCGGAAGCACGAGCAACCGGGACCGATCGCGACGCTCGGCCGGACGCGCAGCGATGCGGTCAGAGGGCAGGTCGTAGTCGTAGTCGGAGAGCCGCTCCGAACTCACGCCGTCGATTCCGGCAGCTGCGGCTTCAGCGTGGGACGCCGCCCGAGGGCATGCTCCACCGCCTCGCGAATGATCTGCCAATCATCGAGTCCGTACCAGAACACGGTCCACTCCCCGCCCTTCCAGGAGCCGTCGGCCCGGTTGAAGTAGAACTCGTTGACCTGATTCGTGCGCCGCGATCGCCAGAACAGCGCGGGAGTTTCGGCGCGCATGACATCCCAAATGGCACGGCCAAGGCCCTCGCCTTGCGCTTCATCGACGACGGCAAACTTGTCCATGTAGGCATGACCGTTCTGCCGCAGCATGACGATGGCCGCGCGGTAGCCCTCTGACAGGTAGATGGCCTCTGGCTGCGTCGTCTCGAAGTAGTCTTCGACCAGCGGGCGGCCGAAACTTGCGGCCACGAGCCCGCGAAACCGGTCGAGATCGACGTCGTTCCACGATGTGAACTTCGAGATACGCTCACCTCGGCGCACAAGCGTGCCCGAGCCCCGGTGCGTGAAGAGCTCCTTGGCCATCTCTTGCGGGCGCGTCATCGACAGCGAACTCGTCGGAGGCAGTGACATGAGCAGGTCATGAATCTGCTCCATCTTCACCCGCATCCCCCCGTGCACCCAGGGCTGCGCCATCAGGTCGGCATATTGGGTGGCCAGCGAGATCGACTCGATCAGGCGGCCTTCGGCATTCAACAGCCCGCCGGTGCCAGTCAGAAAGATGATCTTGTACGGCTCGATCTTCTTGACCAGGTCGTTGGCGGCCCAGTCGGCGTTGATGTTGACGATCTGCCCGCCCGTGGTCTCGCCCAGCGAGACAATCACGGGAATCGAGTCGGCATGAACGGCCGCCTCGAGCCCGTCGGTGTCGACCTTCGTCACCCGACCGACCAGACCGAAGCGCTCGGCGTCGAGCAGTTCGCATTCAAACACGCCGCTCAGCAGCGACGTGGCGCGCACCCCCTCCTGCTGCAGCGCCTCGACCAGCCGCAGATTTTCGCGGCGCATGACACGCCGCACGACCTTCAGCACCTCGGGTGACGTGTATCGCAGCCCGTCGACCAGCTTCTTTTCGAGCCCCGCGGCCGCCATCTCTTCGTCGAGCTGCGGGCCCGCGCCGTGAATCACGATCGGCGTGAGGCCAACCTGCTGCAGAAAGGCGAGCGAATCGACCAGAGCCGGCAGATCGTCGCGCAGAATCGCACCCCCGACCTTCACCACGGCAAAGCGGTCTCGGCTCAGCTCGCTGAAGCGCTTGAGGTAGAGGTCGATTTCTCGCGCGCTGACCAGATTTGAGAGCAGACGCACAATCGTGGGGCGCACGTCAGGATTGACGGGCGGAATCTGCGGGATCGACATGGCGCTACTCTTCAAAAAAAGAGGCCTGGCCGGCAGAGGCGCCGGGAGGCGGAGTGAAGCCGAAACGGCGATAGGCGCGCGAGGTCGCGACGCGGCCCCGGGGCGTGCGCATCAGAAAGCCTTCTTGAATCAGGAAAGGCTCGTAGACCTCTTCGAGGGTTGATACGTCTTCGCCCAACGCGACCGCCAGCGACGACAGCCCCACGGGCCCACCATCGAAGCGCTCAATGATCGCTCGTAGCACCCGCGTGTCCATCTCATCGAGGCCGTATTCATCGACATCGAGCAGCTCGAGGGCCTCGCTCGCGACCTCCGCATCGATCCTGCCCTCGGCCCGAACTTCAGCAAAGTCACGCACTCGGCGCAGCAGTCGGTTGGCCACACGAGGCGTGCCCCGGGAGCGTCGAGCAATTTCGGCAGCCCCTTCGGCTGTGGTCTCAACCTCGAGAATCTCTGCGGAGCGCGACACGATCGTCGCCAGCTCATCGGCCGGATAGAAATTCAGTCGCTGTACGATGCCAAAGCGTGCACGCATCGGGGCCGTGAGCAGACCGAAGCGTGTCGTCGCCCCCACGAGCGTGAAGCGCTCGATCTTCATCGTCATGGTCTGAGCACGCGGCCCGTCAGAGAGCCGGATGTCGACCTGCCAATCTTCCATCGCCGGATAGAGAAACTCTTCGATGATCGGGCGCAGCCGATGGATCTCGTCGATGAAGAGAATGTCGCCTTCGCGCTGGTTTGTGAGGATGCCAACGAGATCGGCCGGCTTCTCGAGCACAGGCCCCGACGTCGTCTTGATGTTGACGCCAAGCTCGCGGGCCATGAGCGAGGCCAGCGTGGTCTTTCCGAGCCCGGGAGGCCCATGAAAGAGCACGTGGTCAAGCGGCTCGCGACGGCCCCGGGCAGCATCGATGGCGATCTGCATGGCATCGCAGACCTTTGCCTGACCGATGAACTCCGCCAGACGCTGCGGTCGCAGCGTCGTTTCGGCACTCTCTTCTTCAGACAGCGCCTCGGGGGTCGTGATCTCGGTACGGTCGCTCATGG
>CAYVPD010000042.1:0-9144 GCA_964453545.1 uncultured Gemmatimonadaceae bacterium | reverse complement strand
CACAGGCTGGCTCTCGACCGCCTGGCTGCAGGCCAAACGCCCGGAGCGCCTGCGACAGGCGCTGACAGACCACGATGCCCAACGAGCTGACCCCAAATCCCGCCGGCGCATCGTACGTCTGCTCCAGCCGGTGGTTCTCATGGCCACCGCACTCGGCATTGCGGGCATCGCGTCGATACTGATCACGCGCCTGCGCCCCGACCTTGGGCTTGTGGTCGTGGCTACGAGCACCGTTGTGGCCGCACTCGCCACCTCTGCCGTCATCGTGGCGTGGGCCGAGTCGTTTGACGAACCGACGTTCACCCCCGAGTTGGCCACGCCCGATCTCGCGGCCCCCGATCTCGCAGCCCCCGACCTTGCCGCCCCTCACCTCACCGACCCCGAATTGGCAGCCCCTGAATTAGCAGCTCTGGGCGCGGGCGACATTCGCATGATGGCCATGGTCGGAGCGTTCCTGGGCGTGGAGGGCGTCGCGCTGACGACGCTCGCCGGAAGCGTGCTCGCCTTGATCGCCTGGCTGCCCTTGAGCCTGATCATTCGGCAGATGGTGCCGCTCGGCGTATTCCTTGCCGCCGGAGCCGCGCTGGCCGCCATCACGGCCTGACCCGAGTGAAGCCACTGCCCTGCCACCCTGACAAGTCTCGGCGGGCAGGTTGCCATAATGGCTGGTCTGGGGCGCAAAAATGCCCATATCGGCATGATTTTCGGCGATTTAGCGCGGCACGGACGTTGCACGACTGCGTCGCGTCGAATTGTCGATCCGGCAATTCCGAGTCACGCCTGACATCTGATTTTCTCGTTTCCGCAAGGAGAGTTCATGGGCAAGGTCATCGGCATCGATCTAGGAACCACCAATTCGGTTGTGGCGGTCATGGAGGGTGGCGAACCCGTCGTGATCCCCAACGCCGAAGGCGGGCGCACAACCCCCTCGGTGGTTGCGTTCACCAAAGACGGTGAGCGGCTGGTGGGTCAGGTCGCGCGCCGGCAGGCCATCACCAACCCGACCAACACGATCTTCTCGATCAAGCGCTTCATGGGCCGGAAGGCGACCGAAGTCAAAGAAGAAGAGAAGCTCGTGCCCTATGACGTGCAGCACGACTCGGCGGGCCGCGTCACGGTCAAGGTGCCCAATGCCGATGACAAGACGTTCACGCCTCCCGAGATCTCGGCGATGATTCTGCAGAAGATGAAGCAGACGGCCGAAGACTACTTGGGTCAGGGCGTCACGCAGGCCGTGATCACGGTGCCGGCGTACTTCAACGATTCGCAGCGTCAGGCGACGAAAGACGCCGGCCGCATCGCCGGCCTCGAGGTCCTGCGCATCATCAACGAGCCGACGGCCGCCGCACTTGCCTATGGCCTCGATAAGAAGGCTGACGAAAAGATCGCCGTCTTCGACCTGGGTGGAGGTACGTACGACATCTCCATTCTCGAACTTGGCGATGGCGTTTTTGAAGTGAAGGCCACCAATGGCGACACGCACCTCGGTGGTGATGACTTCGACCAGCGCATCATCAACTGGCTCGTCGACGAGTTCAAGAAGGAACAGGGCATCGACCTCTCCAAAGACCCCATGGCCCTTCAGCGGCTCAAAGAAGCGGCCGAAAAAGCCAAGATGGAGCTGTCGACGACCATGCAGACCGACATCAACCTGCCCTTCATCACGGCGACGCAGGAGGGTCCGAAGCACCTCAACCTGCCGCTGACGCGGGCCAAGTTCGAGCAGCTCGTCGATGATCTGGTGAAGCGCACGATTCCGCCCATGGAAAAGGCGCTGGCTGATGCCGGGCTCCAGAAGGCAGAGATCGACGAGGTGATTCTCGTCGGTGGATCGACGCGCATTCCCAAGATTCAGGAAGTCGTGAAGGAGTTCTTCGGCAAGGAACCGCATCGCGGGGTGAACCCCGATGAGGTCGTGGCTGTTGGCGCCGCCATTCAGGGCGGAGTGCTCGCCGGCGACGTCAAAGACGTGCTGCTGCTCGACGTCACGCCGCTGTCGCTCGGCATCGAGACGCTCGGTGGCGTGATGACAACCCTGATCGAGCGCAACACGACGATTCCGACGAAGAAGTCAGAGACGTTTTCGACGGCTGAAGACAACCAGACGACCGTCGAGATTCATGTGCTGCAGGGTGAGCGCAAGATGGCCGTCGACAACAAGACCATCGGCAAGTTCCAGCTGACCGGCATTCCGCCGGCACCGCGCGGCATGCCGCAGGTCGAGGTCACCTTTGACATCGATGCCAATGGCATTTTGCATGTGTCGGCCAAAGACAAGGCGACCGGCAAGGAGCAGAAGATTCGCATCGAAGCGTCTTCGGGCCTGTCGGATGCCGAGATCGACAAGATGGTCAACGACGCCGAGTCTCACGCTCGCGAAGACGAAGAGAAGCGGGCCAAGGTCGAGGCCCGCAACCAGCTCGACTCGCTCGTCTATCAGGTCGAGAAAGACTCGGCCGAGTGGGGCGACAAGGTGTCGGCCGACAACAAGTCTCGACTCGAGACCGCGCTGACCACAGCCAAAGAGGCGCTGAAGGGCGACGATACGGCTGCGATCAACGGAGCTCGTGATGAGCTGATGCAGGCCTTCAGTGCCGCGGGTCAGGAGATGTACCAGGCCCAGGCCGCAGAAGCCCAGGCCGCAGAAGCCCAGGCTGGCGAGGGGGCCGAGGCCGGCTCGGCATCGTCGGGGGCTGCCGGCGACGACGAAGAGGTCGTTGAGGCTGACTACGAGATCGTCGACGACGAGAAGTAACGCTACGGCCGCTCGAGGTGGGTGAGGGTGCCGATACTTGGGGACCCTCGCTCCCTCGCAGCGTGTAGATTTCTGGCAGAGACAGCCGACCGGGCCGTCGGGGATTTCCCCGGCGGCCCGCGTCGCCGAAAGGTTGCAGGACTCCAAGCCATTCAACGAGGTATGCAGATGTTCGATCCGCTTCGCGCCAAGGCCCGGGTAATCACGTTTGCCTCGGGCGCCTTCGCCCTCGGCGTTTTGTTTGCTTCGGGTCTAGGGTGGACCCGGGTGTCGCTCGCCCTGCCGTCGCTTGAAGAGGCGCCCCAGGTTTCTCGGGAGTCGGTCCAGCCGGCCCTCGACCTGAGCCAGTCGTTCGTGAACGTGGCTGATGTTGTCACGCCTGCCGTCGTGCGTATCGAGGCCACGCGACGGCCCAGCGCCAACCAGCAGCAGGAGATCCCTGAGGCCCTGCAGCGGTTCTTTGGCCCTGGTCAGCCCGATTCGCGCCCCCGCACCGCGGGTGGCAGCGGATTCATCGTGTCGCCCGAAGGCTACGTGCTCACCAACGACCATGTCGTGAGCGACGCCAGCGAAGTGCGGGTCTACTTCGCTGACCGACGCTATTTCAACGCGACGGTCGTAGGTAGCGACCCCTTCACCGACGTGGCCGTGCTGAAGATCGAGCCCTCGACGGCCTCGGAGCGCTTCTCAACGCTGAGCCTTGGGGATTCCGAAGAGGTACGGGTCGGCCAGTGGGTGCTCGCCATCGGCAACCCGGGCTTTGGTTCGGGCAGCCAGCTTGACTACACCGTCACCGCCGGGATCGTCAGCGCCCGCGGTCGCGGACTGGGGCTGATTCAAAACGAACTCCGCTCCGAGCTGTCCGATCCGGCACTTTCGGGCTATGCGATCGAAGACTTCATTCAGACTGATGCCGTCATCAACCCTGGCAACTCGGGTGGACCGCTGGTCGACATGGAGGGCCGAGTCGTCGGCATCAACTCGGCGATCTACAGCCCGACGGGCTATTACCAGGGTTACGGATTTGCGATTCCCGTAAACCTCGCCCGTCGTATCATGGAAGACCTGATCGAATACGGGCAGGTGCGTCGTGCGCGCCTCGGGGTCCAGATCACAGAGGTCGCCCCAGAAGATGCTGAAGCGTTCGGGCTCCCCTCGGTCAGCGGTGTGCTGATCCAGGGCGTCGACGAAGGCACACCGGGCTTCGAAGCCGGACTCAAGCAAGGGGACGTGATCGTCGCGCTCGACGACCAGCCGGTCGGCTATGTAGCCCAGCTGCAGGGCCGGGTGGCAATGTACCGTCCGGGTGACGACGTCACGCTCAAGGTCTATCGTGACGGCCGCGAACGTGAGATTGATGTTCGCCTTGCAGAGGCGCCGATCAATGACCTGCCGACCGAGATCGCCGAAGTCGCGCCTGTGGCTGAAGAGCGCCTCGGATTCTCGGTCCAAGAGCTCACGGCCGATTTGGCAGAACAGTACGGCTATGAAGACACCGACGGTGTTGTGATCTCGCGGGTCGCACCTGCAAGCCCGGCCCAGCGTCGCCAGATGATTCGCGGCGAGCGTGTGCTGGAGATCAACGGAACGCCGATCGCGACCGCCGAAGACGTACGCAGGGAGCTCTCGGCAGTTGAAAGCGGGGGCGTGGTCACCTTCATTCTCGGAAATCCCGACGGCGGCTCGCGCATCGTCAATGTGAAAATGCCCTGACGCGTAGGTCGGTCCGCCCGGGGGTGATCGCTAAGCGACGTTGAGGCGATCACCTCCGGGCGGTTATCTTTTGAGCACCGCAGCTCAAGCGAAAGTGGCGGAACTGGTAGACGCGCGAGACTTAGGATCTCGTGGCCTCGTGCCGTGGGGGTTCGAGTCCCCCCTTTCGCACTCCGCACCATTCGCAGCACGCCTTTCCTGACGTTTTCTCTGACGCCTCTTCTGCCAAAACGCATGTCAACTGATACCAAGAGCCTTGCCATTCAAGTCGAAGAAGGTGAGGCCTGGCGCCGCACCGTTCACGTCACGGTGCCCGCTGAGCGCGTGCACACCGAGCGCTCGAAGCTGGCTCGCTCGTTTGCCACGCGCGCTCGCATTCCGGGATTTCGTCCAGGGCGCATTCCGGCCTCGGTGATTGAGAAGCACTACGGTGCGGCTCTCGATCAGCAGATGGTCGACCAGGTCGTCAATGCCGCCTACAAAGAGGCTTTGGAGACGCACTCCTTGAAGCCCATCTCTGAGGGTGAGCTTGAAGATTTGAAGTACGAGCGTGAGCAAGACCTCTCGTTCCGGATCAGCTTTGATGTGGAGCCCGCGGTCGAAATCGCACGCGTCGCCGGATTCAAGGCCGAGCGACCTGCGGTGTCGGTCGGTGATGACGAGGTCACCAAAGTGCTCGAGCGCCTGCAGGATCAGAACGCCACGTTCGAACCGCTTGAGAGCGGCGCGGCTGAACCCGGCAATCTCGTGGCGTTGACGGTCGTGCGACTCGACGAAGAGGGCGAGAGTGAAGCGCAGGACTACGACCTCACGCTTGGCCAGGGCGACGCAATCCCTGATGTCGAAGCCGCCGTGCTCTCACTCGAAGTCGGAGGAGAAGGCGAATTTGACGTAACCTTCCCTGATGATTTCCCGACCGAAGAGCGCCGCGGGCAGACCGACCGTTTGCGCATTCGGCTGCGCGAGCGCAAAGCCAAGGTGCTGCCTGAGTTGAATGACGACTTTGCTCGGTCAGTGGGTGAGTTCGAGACGCTCGAGGCGTTGCGGGAGCGCGTGCTTGAAGACCTCAAGCGCGAAGCCGACAACGAGGCGGAAATGTCGGTGCGCAATCAGCTGCTCGAGGCCATTGTCGAAGCCAACCAGTTTGAGGTGCCCTCGTCGATGGTCGATCGCTACATCGATTCGATGTTCGGCACCGCCAAGCAGGCACCCTCGGAGCAGCTGACGCAGCTGAAGACCCAGCTTCGCCCCGAGGCCGAGCGCTCGGTCAAGCGTTTTCTCGTGATTGACCGCCTTGCGGTGGCGCACGGGCTCAAAGCCAGCGATGATGATGTAGACGATCAGGTGCAGCAGATGGCGGAGCGCAGCGGGGGAAATCCCGGCGAGTTGTATGCGCGACTCCAAAAGCAGGGTCGCCTCGAGCAGCTCGAGCACGAGATCACTGAGCGCAAGGTGTTCGACTTCATCAAGGAACAGTCCGAGATTACTCAGGCCGGCTGAGCCGCGCCGTCACGGGCGCCGTTGCAGCCGCCCCGCAATCCTCAGGAAACCGCATGCCGATCTACCCACCGTACGTCATCGAACGCACCAGTCGCGGCGAGCGCAGCTACGACATCTTCTCGCGCCTGCTGATGGACCGCATCGTGTTCCTGGGCAGCGGTATCGATGACAACGTCGCCAATATCATGGTGGCGCAGTTGCTCTTTCTGGATGCCGACGACCCCGATCGCGACATCCACATGTACATCAACTCGCCGGGTGGCAGTGTCTATGCGGGCATGGCCATCTACGACACGATGCAGCATCTGCGTGCGCCTGTCGCGACATATTGCGTGGGCATGGCAGCGTCGATGGGTGCCGTGTTGCTGACGGCCGGTGCCGAGGGCAAGCGCCATGCGTTGCCCAATTCGCGCATCATGATCCATCAGCCCTCGTCAGGCACACAGGGCACCGCAGCTGATATCGAGATCGCAGCGAGAGAGATTCTCGACATTCGCCATCGCCTGAACTCGATTTTGGCCAAGCACACGGGGCAGACCGTGGAGCGCATTGCTGACGATGTCGATCGCGATCGCTTCATGAGCCCGCAAGAGGCCGCGGAATACGGACTCATCGACCGAGTTATTGAGGGCCACATGGGCTCGGGAGCCAAGCCAGCGGACTCGGACTCGACATCATGAGCACCGACAAGCACCTGCGCTGCAGCTTTTGCGGAAAGTCCAAGGACAGCGTCAAGAAGTTCATCAGCGGTCCTTCGGTCTATATCTGCAACGAATGTGTTCTGCTCTGCAACGAGATTCTGGCAGAAGAAGAAGAGCGGGAACATGCTGAAAGCGCGGTGCCCAGTCCGACGCCGGCCGAAATCAAAGATGCGTTGGACGAGTATGTGATCGGGCAAGAAGACGCCAAGCGTGCGCTGGCGGTGTCGGTCTACAACCACTACCGCCGGGTGAATCATCAAGGCATTCTCGACGATGTCGAGATCGACAAGGCCAACATTCTCTTGGTCGGTCCGACAGGCGTCGGAAAGACCCTGCTGGCCCAGACCTTGGCGCGCATGCTCGCGGTGCCCTTCACCATCGCCGATGCGACGACGTTGACCGAAGCCGGCTACGTGGGCGAAGACGTCGAAAACATTCTAGTGCGTCTGCTGCAGGCGGCGGACTACAATGTCGCAGACTGCGAGCGTGGCATCGTCTACATCGATGAGGTCGACAAGATCGCGCGTAAGTCGGAAAACCCGTCGATCACCCGCGACGTTTCGGGTGAGGGCGTGCAGCAGGCACTGCTGAAGATTCTCGAGGGCACGATCGCCTCAGTGCCGCCGCAGGGGGGGCGCAAGCATCCACAGCAGGAATATATTCAGATCAACACGCGCTCGATTCTCTTCATCTGCGGCGGGGCCTTCGATGGCCTCGAGAAGATCGTCGAAGCCCGAGTGGGCAAGCGCGCGATCGGGTTTGCCGGCGATGAAGACCGCAGTCAGCGCGACAAGGTGCTCAAGAACGTCGAGCCTGAAGATCTGCAGCGCTTCGGCCTGATTCCCGAGCTCATCGGACGGCTGCCAGTCTCCGTGTCACTCGAGGAACTCGACGAAGACGCTCTATGTCGAATTCTCGTCGAGCCGCGCAATGCTCTGGTCAAGCAGTATCAGAAGATGTTTGCACTCGACGGTATCGGTCTGACCTTCGACAAAGACGCGATTCGCGCGATCGCTCGCAGGACGTTGGAGCGTGGAACGGGCGCCCGCGGACTGCGCTCGGTAGTCGAAGACGTCATGCGCGATGTGATGTTCGACCTGCCGTCGCGCACCGACGTGCGCGAAGTGGTGGTCACGTCTGAGAGCGTCGAAAACGCCGTGCCGCCGCTGCTTGTGCTGCACCCCGAGGATCGTCGGCGCGAAGCCTGATCGACACAATGATGCTTACGATCCGCCAGGTCGCGTATGCCGGAACGGTGGCGCAACCCGACGGTCCGCTGCCGGGCACCCTGCCTCAGATTGCCTTTTCGGGCCGCTCCAATGTGGGCAAGAGCTCGCTGATCAACACGCTACTGCGGCGCACGCGCAACCACATCGCCCGCGTCTCAGGCACGCCAGGCAAGACACAGGCCCTGAACTTCTACGACGTCAACGGCACCTTTTATCTCGTTGACCTGCCAGGATTTGGCTACGCCAAGGTGCCCAAGACCATGCGCGACGCCTGGGGGCGCCTGATCGACGGCTATCTGGCGCGACCCGACATTGATCTGCGTGGTGTGTCCACCTGGTGGACTCACGCCGAGAGCCCACGCCACAAGATCTGGAGATGGTCGACTATCTGGCTCGACTGGGCGTACCGGCGCTGATTGTACTCACCAAAATGGACAAGCTTCGTTCCCGGGAGCGCGAGAAGTCGATGGCGCGCGCCTGCGCGATTCTGCAGGTCGACGTCGATCAGCTTGTGCCCTTTTCATCGGTGACGGGCGAGGGCCGCGACGTGTTGCTCGAGGCGATCGAATCGTTGCTCACTGACGAGGCTGAGGCCCCACAGCCCGACGCCGACGATGTGGGCTGAGCGCTCGACCTCCCTGCTGGTCAGCGTGCTGACCAGCGTGCTGATCAGCGGCTGCATGCCGGCGGCAGGCTCGCCAGGGTCGCCCGCCGTGGTGGGGCCGGGTTCAACGTCGTCGGGTGGAGCGCCGGAGGGCTCTGACCTGTCCGTACGAGGCCTGAGCGGAAGCGCTCAGCTGGAGGGGGGCTATGGCACGCTGCTGCAAGACCAGATCACTCTGGCTCTCGAGGTCGACGGCGTGCAGGTCAAGCTGACCCCTCTCGCCCCAGAAGTCGTGCGTCTTGCCGCGCCTGATACATGGCGCCGGCTCGAAGGGCTTCACGACCGCATGGCACCACAGCTGCCGACAAATTCGCGCCTGTTTCTGGTGTCGTTTTTCACCAACGACGAGGGCGGAGCCCTCGTGAATCCCCTCGATGTCGCCCTGCTCCAGCGGGGCCGTCGCTTTCAGGCGCTGGCGGTAGAGGGGTTGATCGATTCAGGACTCGGGGGGCGGCTGGAGCCGCGTCAAACGCAGCAGGCCGTCTACGCGTTTTCGGCAGACATCGATCCTCGGCTCGCCCTTGATCTCGAGTTTGCAAATGAGATCACCCGTGACGGCAGTGCACTTCAGGCGAGACTCGA
>CAYVPD010000041.1:5796-9151 GCA_964453545.1 uncultured Gemmatimonadaceae bacterium | reverse complement strand
TGATTTCACCTGGCCAGATTCAGCGACCTGCACCCAGCCACGTGACACGCCGCCCGATGCTGACAGAGTGACATCGGCAGGATAGGTGATCAGCACGCCCGAATCAGGAGCCCCCCCGGTCAGTGACGCGACCGGCACCCCCGTCAGGCTCCCCACTAGGGCCTCGGCCAGCGCACGCCACGCTTCGGGGCCGTACCAGTCGTCAGCATTGGCGACGGCAAAGGGACCGCTGATGAACGGTCGAGCCAGGCAGACCGCCTGCCCCGTGCCCCATGGTTTCTCTCGGGAGCCCTCGATCGACTGCAGCACGAAGTCGGCACCCTCACCATGGCGGTCGCCTACATGCTGTCGAAGCTCGTCGAGCAACTCGCGCCGGGTGACAATGACCGGCGGCCCAAACCCCGCCGCGGCAGAATCGGTAATCGCATAATCGAGCAGGCATTCCCCACCGGGCCCCACCGGCTCGAGCACCTTGGAGCGCCCGAAGCGACGCGACAGGCCCGCGGCCAGCAGCACGGGCCGCAGAGATGGCGCGTCGGTCAACTACACCGCCTCAGCCTGATCCATGGCGACGAGCGTGCGCCGCAGGTAGTCGCCCTGTCCGCGATGCCAAGCGGCATGCAGAGCCAGCTGAATCAAGAAGAAACGCGCTGAGCGCCCTGCGTATCGCTCCGGCAGACCCTCCATCGGCTGGTCGAGGCGATCGGGGTCGAGACCCTGAAGAGCCTTGGCCACGGCCTCACGCGTGCGGGTGATCTCGGCGACCAGCTCGTCATCAGATGCATCGCGGCGGGCGAACTCGGCAACCCGGTCGCGCACATAGCCGTCATTACCCAGCAGGGCTCCGATGAAATGGCGCAGGTTGCCGCAGAGGTGAAGCGCAAGCGTACCCATCGGATTGACCACGCCAGGAAGCGCGGTCCAAAGCAGCGCTTCGGGGGTGGCCTCGACATCGGCTGCCAGCGAGCCAAGCTCGCGGTCGAGCAGCTCAGCTACGACCGCAAGCGTCGCATCAAGCTCAGCGGGCCCCGTCATGAGCCCGTGCCTTCAGACGCTGCGCTGTCGCCCGGCGTGACGGGCGTCAGGGCGAGATTGTCTTCTTCGCCCGTACGAATGCGCACGACACGCTCGAGGGACTGCACAAAGATCTTGCCGTCACCCACGCTGTCCGTGCGAGCCGCCCCTGCGATGGCATCGATGGTGGGCTGCACAAAGGGCTCTGAGACGGCGATCTCAAGGCGCACCTTGTCACGAAACTCCATCACGACCGTCGAGCCACGGTACGCTTCGACGATTTCGCGCTCGCCGCCATGGCCGGCCACACGGCTGATCGTGATGCCGGTGACCCCGACGGCATAGAGCGCCTTCTTCACATCGCCCAGTTTTTCGGGGCGAATGATCGCGATAATCAGCTTCATGAGTTTCCTCCGGGCAGGCCTTGGACGATCACCGATGCGCCGATCGCCGGGGTCTCGATCCCCCCCAGAGCGTCGGCCTCCTGGAAATACGGATAGGCGAGATAACCGTGCTCTTCAACATCGAGCCCAGCCAACTCTTCAGCCGGGCTGACTCTGATGCCAACCGTGGCGCGCAGGGCTGCGAAGAGGACGAAGGCGCCAACAAACGCCAGCGCACCCACCGCAGCCACGCCGATCGCCTGAACCCCCAACTGGCCGAGGCCCGCCTTGGCTCCGAACAGACCCACAGCAAGCGTGCCCCAAACGCCGCAGACCAAGTGCACCGCGATGGCACCGACCGGGTCGTCGAGGCGCACGCGGTCGAGGGTAAGTACCGCAAAAACCACCAGCGCCCCGGCGATCGCACCGATCAGCACGGAGTCGAGCGCCGACATCTGATCGGCCCCCGCCGTAATGCCGACCAGCCCTCCGAGAATGCCGTTGAGCACCATCGAAAGGTCGGGCTTCTTGGTGGCGACCCATGCGGTCACCATGGCCCCAATCGCTCCGGCACTCGCCGCGAGCGAGGTCGTGACGAGTACAAGCGATACCGCGGCCGGATCGGCCGAGAGCACCGACCCGCCATTAAAGCCAAACCAGCCGAACCAGAGCAGAAAGACGCCGATGGTGGCCATCGGCATGCTGTGCCCGAAGAAGGGGCGACTGCCCCCGTCGCTGTACTTGCCGAGACGCGGTCCGAGCAGCATCACGCCGGCCAGAGCCCCCCAGCCTCCGACGCCATGCACCAGCGTTGACCCGGCGAAATCGTGAAAGCCGAGTTCAGCCAGCCATCCCCCGCCCCAATGCCAGCTGCCGGCGAGAGGATAGAAGAATGCGACAAAGACGGCGGAGAAGGCGAGAAATGGCCCCAGCTTCACCCGCTCAGCGACTGCGCCACTGACAATCGTCGCCGCCGTCGCCGCAAACATGCCCTGGAAGAGAAAGTCGGTCCAATACGTGTAGCCCGGATTGTAGGCCGCCGTCAGGTCTGCGGGGCCCGAAGGACCCACACCGGCGCCGGCAAAGCCGAGCCACTGACCTGCGATCCAGGCGTCGCCCGGGTACATGAGATTGAACCCGACGAGCGCGTAGGTGAGAATGCCGAGCGGTGGAATGACGGTGTTCTTGAAGAGCACGTTGACCGCATTTTTCGGCCGCGTCAGCCCAGTTTCGAGTGCCGCGAAGCCGAGGTGCATGACGAAGACGAGCGCGGTCGCCACCATCATCCAGAGATTGTTCACCGCGAACATCTCGGGCGAGATGTCGGGCTGCTGGGGCAAGGTCATCGACGCTCCAGGGTTGGGGGCGGTTCTGGAAGCGGGTGATCCGGCCCGCGGGAACCCGACTCGAAACCCCGAAAACCCTCAAGAGTTGCGCCTTGCGTTAGACCAGCTTGATCTCAGGCTTCTCGGGGAAAGGCCGGTACAGCACGACCACGCGGCCCACGGTCTGGGCGACGTGCGCGCCGTCGATGCGAGCCACCAGCGCGTCGGCGGTCTCCCATGGGCCTTCGGGCGCAGCCTCTTGCACCTTCACCTTGAGCAACTCGCGCGTGTTGAAGGCCTCAAGCACCGACTGCACGGCGGCATCGGTCACCCCTGCCTGCCCAACCTGCACAACGGGCTTGAGATGGTGAGCGAGAGAGCGCAGCTGAGCGCGCTGCTTCGAGGTGAGTTCCGTAGGCGATGGCATCAGGTGGTCGTCAGGTGGTCGTTAGATGGGGGGCTCAGGCGGGGCGTGCCAGCACGATCAAACCGATCAGCACCATCATCTGAATCGCGATAAAGGGCAGCGCGCCGCGGTAGATGCTCGTGGTCGGGATCGATGACGGCGTCACGCCGCGCAGATAGAAGAGCGAGAATCCGAACGGGGGCGTCAGGAACGACGTCTGCAGATTG